>QZKD01000038.1 GCA_003605085.1 Acholeplasma sp.
AATGCATTTGAGGTTTACTTAACCAATGATGCGTTAAACCAAAGGGCATATATTGAATTTCAATCGAGTACCGGATGGATCGATATGCATCATGTGCCTGTGTCTGATCAGATCAATTATGAGATTATGCTTTATCAAGGAATTTATCAAGATTTTAGCGGATTTGTCCCCTATCTCATGCCATCTGAAGTGATGAGTTATGGAGGTGTTTTACCCGTGGATTACGATGCATTACCATCATTAGCGATGATTGAATCCTTTGTGATTGCAAAAGATCCTTATGGAAATACAATTTCAAAGACCTTAGTATCGGATGCGTTTAGCATCTCAGATAAATTGCCGGGGACGTATCGAATGGTATATGAAACCGTCTATAACCATGTACGGAAAAAGTTTTACCTTGACGTCAAAGTATTTGATCTTACAAAGCCAATACTTTCGGTGGAATCACCTCTTAATATCCCCCTACATGAGAAATGGAGTTTATCCACGATTAAGAGTTATGTCACTGTCACTGATAATGTCGATACGATTTCAAGTTCTGAACTCATCGTTGTGTCAGATACGTATTCATCAGCCAATCTTCCAGGTACCTATTCAGTCATGGTCAAAGCGGTCGATCAAGCTGGAAATGAAGAATCAATTAATGTTACTATCAATCTCATCGACACCGTTCCGCCTATCATTTATGGACCCACCTCAATCTATCTTTATAACACAGATACACCACTCACATCTCAAGATATTATCAATCATTTTGAAGTTACTGATGCGATTGATCATTCCAATGTTACCTTGACATTAACTTTAGATGAATACATGCAAACGACAACACCAGGACGTTACTTGGTCACCTATCAAGCCAAAGATACTCAAATGAATACGACGACATTGAGTGTATACATTCATGTGATTGATCATCAAGGACCCACATTTGAAACTGAAGATGACATCATTGAACGCACGACAGCTGAACTCATGACAGATGAAGACATTATCGCCTGGTTTATTGAGCACACATCCTCACAGGGTTTATCTGTCTCTAGTGTTGCCATCCTCTATAACGAATATGATGGACATGAAGATCAAGAAGGAGAGTATTACGTCTATGTATCCTACCTGCTTGATGAGGAAGAAATCACCTCGAGAATTCTTATTTCAGTTGATGAGAAACCTATCCAACCATGGATCTGGGTCGTTACCTCACTTGTGACTTTTACCCTTGCAGGAACCGGTCTGTGGTTCATAGTTAAACATAAGAAACCCTAATTTCAAAAAAAAATTGACACCCCTCTAAAAAAAAGGTATAATTCGATTTGCGCGGGTGTGGCGAAATTGGCAGACGCACTAGACTTAGGATCTAGCGCCTATGGCGTGCAGGTTCAAATCCTGTCACCCGCACCATTGAATTAAACCTTTCAATCATTGAACCTTTTTAATTAGAAAAAGAATAACGGAAGACCCGTTGATTCTTTTTCTTTTTGGAAGATATCTAAAGATAACCTCAAATTATGGGTTTTTGTGGGCTTATAATTTACAAAGTTTACAATGTACCCGTTTTCATGATTTTTGGGTGTATTTTTCTTGACGAATAGAGTATAATAAAAATGCTGGATTAAAGAATAATATATGGAGGCTTCTATGTTATCTGTGGGAACGAAGATTCGTGATTTCAGTTTACCAGATGCCGATCATAAGATTCATCGGCTCAGTGATTATGTAGGACAAAAGATTGTCATCTATTTTTATCCAAAAGATGATACACCAGGATGTACCACCCAGGCATGTGCCTTTAGGGATGCTTATGATGGTTTTAAACAAGCAAATATAACCGTTATCGGTATAAGTAAAGACAGTCCTGAAAGCCATAAAAAATTCATCGATAAATACCAACTACCTTTCCTTCTCTTAAGTGATGAGGATGTTAAGGTGGCTGAATATTTTGGAGTGTGGGTAGAAAAAAGCATGTATGGTAAGAAATACATGGGAATGAGCCGCTCCACTTTCATCATCAATGAACAAGGGATCATCACACATGTGTTCGAAAAGGCATCTCCAAGTGAGAATGCATCAGAAATATTAAATGCATTGAAATAATGTTTTGAGGAGGATTTTCATGGTTAAAAAAGTTATTAAGTCCATGGATGGGAACGAAGCTGCCGCGTATTGTGCGTATGCGTTCAGTGAAGTCGCTGGTATTTATCCAATTACACCATCATCACCCATGGCACAGTATGTTGATCTTTGGGCATCTGAAGGCAAAAAGAACCTTTTTGGTATGCCTGTCAAGGTCATCGAAATGCAGAGTGAAGCAGGAGCAGCAGGGACTGTTCATGGTTCGCTACAAATGGGAGTGTTGACATCAACATTTACCGCATCCCAAGGGCTTTTATTAAAGATTCCTAACATGTATAAAATTGCAGGTCAATTATTACCAGGAGTCATGCACGTAGCCGCACGTTCGATTGCAGCACAAGCTCTTTCCATCTTTGGTGATCACCAAGATGTCATGGCTGCTCGTCAGACAGGATGGGCAATGATTGCCTCCACATCCGTACAATCGGCAATGGATTTAGCAGGCGTTGCACATTTATCAGCGATTAAGTCAAGCATTCCATTTGTTCATTTCTTTGATGGTTTTAGAACCTCTCATGAAGTGCAATCGATCGAAGTGATTGATTATAAAGAATTTGATCGCTTATTAGACAAAGAAGCACTCGCGAAGTTCAGAGAAAAGGGATTAAACCCAATGCACCCTGTGACACGCGGAACTGCACAATCCGATGATGTCTACTTTCAAACACGTGTCCTACAAGCGTCTCATTATGCAGGTATTCCTGATATCGTGAATGCTTATATGGAAGAAATTACGAAGATTTCTGGTCGTCCATATGCGCCTTTTGTTTACTATGGTGATCCAAACGCGACCGATGTCGTCATCGCGATGGGGTCTGTCGTAGAAGCAGCACAACAAACCATTGATTTCTTACGTGAACAAGGTAAGAAGGTTGGTCTCCTTTCAGTCCACCTCTATCGTCCATTCTCCGCTGAATACTTCTTCAAGGCTATGCCAGATTCAGTTAAACGCATTACTGTTCTCGATCGTACGATTGAACCAGGTGCGACAGGAGATCCACTCTATCTAGATGTAAGATCGATTTATTATGGCAAAGAACATCAACCCTTGATTCTTGGTGGTCGTTATGGTCTTTCTTCGAAAGATACGACATCCTCAATGCTTATCGCTATCTTTGATAACATGTCAGGTGAACAGAAAGATCAATTCACCTTAGGTATCAATGATGATGTCACATTTACGTCATTAAAAATTGATGCGTCCATTGATGTGACGGATAAAGATGCGACAGAACTCCTATTCTTTGGTTTAGGATCGGATGGTACTGTCGGTGCTTCGAAGAACATCACGAAAATTATCGGTGATAAAACGACACTCTACTCACAAGCATATGCATCCTATGACTCTAAAAAAGCGGGTGGTATCACACGCATGCATCTTCGTTTCTCACCCAAACCCATCAAGTCGACCTATCTTGTGAATTACCCCCACTTCGTCTCATGTTCAACCGATACATATTTAAGAAAATACGATATGCTTAAAGGATTAAGAGAAGGTGGAACATTCCTGCTCAACACACAAACACCAGCTGAACATATCGATGAATTATTACCCAATAAAGTCAAGCGTCAACTCGCCATTAAGAAAGCGAAGTTCTATATCATCAATGCGGTTGATTTAGCCTATCAAATTGGTTTAGGCCGCCGCATTAACACCATTATGCAATCTGCCTTCTTCAAATTAAACGAACACCTCCTTCCTTATGAAGAGGCTAATACGTATATGAAGAAGTATGCAGAAAAAACCTATGGTCGTAAAGGTGAAGCGATCGTTGAACTCAATAACAACGCGATCGATGCAGGATATAAACACTTAGTTGAAGTCAAAGTCAATCCTGAATGGGCAATACTAGAAGATGAAGTCAAAGTCGAAACTGATCGTCCTGATTTCGTTAGAAAGATTGCTGATATTGTTAATGCCATCGAAGGTGATTCTCTTCCTGTCTCTGCGTTCTTAGGTTATGAAGACGCGCACATGGAAAACGGATCAACCGCTTATGAAAAGCGCGGGATTGCAAACTATGTACCCGAATGGCGTTCTGAAAACTGTATTCAATGTAATCAATGTGTCTTTGCATGTCCTCATGGCGTCATCCGTGGATTCTTAGCAGATGAAACAGAAGTGGCTGGTGCACCAGAAGGAGCTAAGTTACTTCAAGCAAAAGGTAAAGGCATGGAAGGCTACAAGTTCACCATTCAAGTATCGACACTTGACTGTACCGAATGTGGCGTCTGTGTCCAAGTATGTCCTACACCTAACAAGTCACTTGTCATGGTTCCCATCGGGGATGAACTCGTTAAGGGTTCTCAAGAAACCGCAAACTATTTCTTCAATGAAGTGACATATAAAGATTTAGGTACGGATAATGCGAAAAACTTAAGTTTCAAACAACCACTCTTTGAATTTTCAGGAGCATGCGCAGGTTGCGGTGAAACTCCTTATATCAAGGCACTCACACAACTCTATGGTGATCACATGATATTCGCCAATGCGACGGGTTGTACCTCCATTTATGGTGGTTCATTCCCTGCAACTCCTTATACCACAAACCCAGAAGGATATGGTCCAGCTTGGGCAAACTCACTTTTCGAAGATAACGCAGAATTTGGTTTCGGTATGAAGATTGCGTATGAAACGATGAGAGATCGCGTTCAAACTATTCTTGCAGATCACTTAGGAGATATGCCTGAAGATGTCAAAGTTCTTGCAGAAGAATGGATTGCCAACCGCAAGAGTCTTGAAGTCACACGTCGTATCCAAAAAGCAATCCTTCCTTTACTCGAAAAGATCAACCAACCTTATGCTAAAGAACTGATTACTCTAAAGGATTACTTTGTTAAAGTATCCCAATGGATTATGGGTGGTGATGGTTGGGCATATGATATCGGATATGGCGGTATTGATCACGTGATCGCTAACAACGAAGATGTGAACATCATCGTACTCGATACAGAAGTCTATTCCAATACTGGTGGACAATCTTCCAAATCTGCTCCTAAAGGCTCTATTGCAAAATTCACCGCTGCAGGTAAAGGAACGAAGAAGAAAGATTTAGCTGCGATTGCGATGAGTTATGGGCATGTCTATGTCGCACAGATCTCACACGGTGCATCTCCTGCTCAGGTCATTCGTGCGATGAAAGAAGCGGAAAGTTATGAAGGACCATCCATTATCATTTGTTATGCACCATGTATTGAACATGGCATTAAAGGTGGCCTACAAAATACTTTCGCTCAAGCAAAACTAGCCACAGAATGTGGATACTGGCCAACATTCAGATTTGATCCAAGAAGAGAAGCTGAAGGTAAAAATCCATTCATCATCGATTCCAAACAACCTGTATGGGATAAATACCAAGATTATCTTCTCTCTGAATCTCGCTATTCACAATTAACACAAATTAACCCCGATCACGCAGCAGAACTTTTAGCTGCTAATCTAAACGATGCAAAACGTCGTTGGAAGATGTATCAGCGCTATGCTGCTATGGATTATACTATCGCTGAATAATGACTTAAAAGGTTTAACTTCTCATGGAGTTAGACCTTTTTTTATTTTCTTGAAATTTGTAAGATTTCAGACTGTTTTGTTGAAATTTCTTGACAACACAGGTTAAGCGTATTATGATATTCATAACTATAGTTATATAAGGAGGATTTTTGTGAGAAAATTATTAGTTATTTTAAGTGTACTCTCACTCGTACTCATGTCTTGTACAGAACCTACTGAACCCACACCTGAAGTCACCACATATACCGTGACTTTTGATAGTGATGGTGGAAGTAGTGTGACAAGTCAAACCGTGGATGAAAACGGTGTTGTTACTGAACCCACAGATCCAACCAAGGAAGGATTTTTATTCCAATACTGGTATCTATCCGATCAGGAAACATCCTATGTCTTTTCAACTCCAGTCACCTCAGATCTTACACTGACAGCTTTATGGGTTGAAGAAAACACAGAATTAACCGACCAAGAAAAAATTGCAGAAGATATCACTGCCATGGAAGCTGCGATCTTGACTGATGATCCCTATCAACTCAATGTTCCTATTCGAGGTCTCGTGCATCGCAGTACAGTTCGTTGGACTAGCCAATCGGATTATATCTCCAATGCAGGTATCGTGTTAGGACTTCCCAAAGGTTCTGCTCCATCAGAAGGAAATATCGTGGGTGAATTTACATTAAATGGCATCAAGGTATCTCATACCTTTACCATTCCATTAAACCCATTTGATGAAACTGTGCTTTCGGTAACTCGCAACGTGTTATTTGAAAATCTGACCGAAGAATATGAGGTTGCTGACGGCTCTGTTGATCTCTATTTTGAAGAAAATGGGTATGTCCCCTATATCAAGTTACTTGATTTCTTTGGTCTTCTTGAAGGATTTATTGACCCAGAAGTTGAATTCACCATTGTCGAAGGTGAGGGGACATTAGAAATTTCTTATCAGTATTATGATGAAGATTTTGATGAACTCTATGATCTCATTTTAACCATCGACGCCAATGAAAATACCATTACGACCAATGATCCTGGATTCTATTGGGCGTATGTGTATTCCACGGAAACCAACTATGGCAGACATATCAATTATGTTGCAGATCATCCAGAAAATTATTATGAGGAAGGCGAGAATATCGTCTATGATTTAGATGACTATCAGATGGACATTGTGGTCTACGATGGTGGCATTGTTCTTCCTTATTATATAGTCAACCAATTATTTGCTGGATCAAGCTATTATAATGTTTATTATAACAGTGATAAACTCTATGGTATTTATTCACTTCCAGAAGAAGGATCTATTGAATATAACACTATTCGTCGCAGTACCATGAACAATACCGACATGCCTGCAGATTTAGTGGTTCACAACTTCAATATGCTAGCCTTCAACATGAATAATTTCTACGGTCTCAAAGACATCATGGAAGTTGAAGATTATTATGATATTTTGTTACCACTCAAAAACAAGCTTCTTACCGATGAAGCAGAAGATTTCGAATTTGGCTTACGTGATTTCTTGTTGAAAACAATTGATGAACCCCATACAAGTTATGGATATCCATCATACTTCAATAAAACAACATTTAAATCTTCGGATTTAGGTTTGAACAGTTTAGCAACATATGGATCACGATTCCAATCATGGTATTATCAAGGCTTTGTCGATGTGGATGATGCTATTGAAGCGAAATGGGGAACTAATCCTGAAGGTGGTTGGGCAGCTGGTGCTCCTGCACGTCCAGATTACTGGTTCTTAGATTCTGTGACCGCAGTCCTCATTCTTGATGACTTCTATACGGCAGACATTGAAGAAAGTGCATCCTACGATCCCTTGTTAGCCAATAATGCCCTCAAGGCAGAGGATATCAATCTTGTTCTACCCGCCATTGCTTTAGGAACAAAGTATTTCTACTATAATTCAAGCACCCAAGACAATGATATGCTCGAATTACTGGTTAAGGGTCTAAGCTCAGATGACCTTACACCTATTCATAATGCGCTCATCGCTTTAGGTTATACCTTTGTAAGCGAAGAGACAACCAATCAAGATAAGAAGAATGGATATTACACACTAACCATTCCTGAATCAGGAGAAGTACCGGCGAAAACCTACATGGTACAGATCGCTTTTGATGAAGAATTTAATCTTTTCTATCTTGGCATTATGGATAAAGCACCTGCAAACTTTGCAGATGCATGGCCATTCACTGTGGACGTGAACAATACCGTTCAATCCGATAGTGCAGTATTCATGGAAATGGTCTTTGATCAAATCTTAGCAGAAGCACCCGGTTTACAAAACGTTATTTTAGACTTATCCTGGAACACAGGTGGTAACGTTGGAGCACTCTATCGTATTGTTGGATTCATTACTGATCAACCTTTTGCAGTCAGTGATATCAATCGTGGCACAGGAAGCAAATCGACGTATCATGTTCAAATTGATGGTGTCCCCGATTACTCATACTTGAATTGGGGATTACTCATTACACCGCTCACCTTCAGCGCTGCTAACGAAATGGCCACCATTTTCTTGCAAAATGATTTAGGAACCATCATTGGTGTGCAATCAGGTGGTGGGGCATGTTCCATCACACCGATTCTTCTACCTAATGGTACAGCATTCACCATGAGCTCTAACAACATTAATGCGTATCGTACAGGCGCGGGATCACCAGAAGATCCTTATGTTTACCAACATAATGAATTTGGTATTCCACCTGATGTCATCATCTCTGTAGACGATATCTATGATGTCGATACATTACTGCAAATATTTAACTAATAATGAAAATTTTCATGGAAAGTATCAGAAAATCAAATCATTCATAGAAATTTAGTAAATAAGAGACCGCGAAAACGCTTTTATTTCGACAATTTTATCATCTCATGTATATTTTTTAGTTTTTCTTTGGTATAATTATACAAAATCAATTATGGAGAAAAGGAGAGAGAAAAAATGAAATTTCCAAAAAGATTTCTAGTTGTTGTTACACTTCTCCTCGCAAGCGTATTGCTCTTCGCTTGTGAAGGTGAACCTACACCAGTAGATGCTAATCCAACATTTGGTGGCGTTGGTGCTGTAAGTATTGACCTCTATGATGAGTTCGATCCAGAAGCCGGCGTTACAGCTACAGATGCTGAAGATGGTAACTTAACTGGTAGCGTTGTCGTTAAGACTAATGATGTTGATAACACAGTCGTTGGTACTTACACAGTCGTTTATGAAGTTACCGACAGCGCAGGTAACGTTGTTACTGCTACACGCGTTGTTACTGTTAATGCACTTGACGAACAAGATTATCCGCTTGCTCAATATTTAAGTGGTGTTGACTTATCCAAGTTACCAGCTGAAGACAAAGCGATTCTATTTGCTGCAGCTGAAAGCTACTTACTTGAAAATGTTTATGGTGGTGTTCCACTATACACAAGAGCATCCCGTGTAATGTATTCTCCACGTGTTCAGTTATTTAGCCCAGAGTATAATGGTGTTCTTGGCTTTGGTACTGCATTCTCACAATTCAGTGCTGATGACTCCACCGTATTGATGTATGGCGATACATATGGTCAAGCCAATGAATATACATGGCGTGCATCATTCAACACAGACCCAACATCACTCAACCCATGGAATGCTGATGACTCGAATACTGCAACATTCACAGACCATTTCAATGGTGCTCTCTATGATTTCTTCTTCGATGACACAAAGACAGGTTATGAAATTCTTCCATCACTAGCGAAGTCTGAACCTATCCCTGTTGACCCAGAAGTAATTAATGGTAAGACCTATGCGAAGGTTTGGCGAATTGAATTAAAAGATGACCTCCAATGGAAGTTCCATCCAGATACTGATGTTTCCGGCTTACCTGCTGGTTACGAAGATCTCGATGCATCTGACTACTTATGGACATGGCAATATGCCCTCGAAAACGATTGGTTCAGAGCAAGAACCGGTGGTGGTGACTTTGTCAGCCAAGGTATTAAGAATGCTGCTGAATTCCTGAATGGTACAGCTACTTGGGATCAAGTTGGTCTACGTTTAGCTGAAGGTACAACCAATACCATCGAACTCGAATATGTCATCCAAAAGAGCACATTCGATATCAAGTATGGTTTTGCTGGAGCTGTCTTAACCCCAATCAACCAAGAATTATTTGAAGCTCTTGGTGAAGATTATGGCTTAACTCCAACTGATGTCGCTTCAAGTGGTGTATACTACTTTGATTCTTGGACACCAGGACAATTATTAACTTTCAAGAAGAACGAATTGCACCCTGATGCAGATACTTACAAGTACACAGGTTATCAATATCGTTATGTCAATGGTTCAGACAACATTTTCGCTGAATTCTTAGCAGGTAGATTAGAAAGTGCTGCAGTTCCTGCATCACAAGTTACTACTTATGCCAATGACCCACGCGTGAAGACTGCACCAGACGCAACGACTTGGAGACTTATGATCAACATGTTTGGATCTGAAGAAAACCGTGATGCTTACATTGCTGAACATCCTGAAGTTGGTTTGGATGAAACTTGGGTTCCAGAACCTATTCTTGAATACTTACCATTCAGACAAGCATTGTATTATGGTTTCGACAGATACTATGCCGCTGTTGAACTCGTACAACTTTACTTACCAGCGCATACATTATTTGCGCCCACATACTTCCTTGATGGTGAATCCGGTCTATCCGTTCGTGGTACTGACGTAGGACAAGCTGTAGTTGATGACTTTGGTGGAGATTCCAATGGTTACTTCCCAGATGCTGCTGTTGATCTATTCAAACAAGCAGTTGCAGAAGCGATCGCTGATGGACACTACGATGCAGGTACTGCTGAAAACTACACTGTTATTACCTTAGAACTTTACTGGGCATCTTCAGGTAACACCTCTGCGCAAGCAATGGTAGCAAACCTTAAGGAACAATATGAAACATTATTAGTTGATGATGTAAACTTCGTAAGAATCGTGATCAATGTCAATGACGTCGCATTCCCAGGTAACTATTATGACTACATGATGGTTGCTAAGATGGACCTTGGTATTGGTGGTATTTCCGGTTCATTACTCGATGCTCCAAGCTTCCTCGATGTCTTCTCTGATGACAACCGTGGTGGGTTCACATTGAACTGGGGTATTGATACTTCAACAGCGAACATTCCAGTTGCATATAACAACTTAGAAGGTAAGACTGTTTACGAAAAGTGGAGCTTTAATGCTCTTATTGAAGCCCTCACTGGTAAAGTTTATGTCAAGAATGGTGGCGAACAGGTCGCTTGGGATAACCAACTCGATTTGATCAATGCATACCTTGATATGACCGGTGAAGTTCTTGAATCTACTTCTGATGGTTCAGTTATTGCTGAATACATCTTAGGTGATACTTTAGCCAATATCGCTGCTGACGAAGGATTTGATTCACTCGTTGCAAGCATCGTGGTTACTGAAAGTGGTAAGAACGTACTTTATGTAATTTCTTCTGAAAATAACCAATTCAGTCTATTTGATCAATTTGGTTTAGCAACAACTGCAGATGAAGCAATTCAAAATTACATTTTTGCAAACTATGGTAACTACAACTTAACCGAAGCTCTAGGACCACTCACGGATGCTGAAATTGCAGCCAATGCGTACATCTCAGGTTCATATCCAGCGCTCACCACTGTAGCACTCGTTGCTGAAGAAGTTGGTGCTCCAGCTGAATTTGTGGAAGTTTATGCTACCACATGGGCAGAAGGTTGGTCAGATGCTGTCGTAGTTCTCCATATTGGTGAATACTACGTTGGTTGGTACTGGTTATAATCAAGATTTGCTTCATAAATCTTAAACCAAAGATAACCTAACTTAATAGTGATAAGAGGGGTGCCATACGATATCCAATTTGAGTATGGCCCCCCTTATTACGCTTTTTTTATCATACTTATGTGCTAGTGTATCCATATTCTATGGATAATTTTACACAGATCCACGATGTAATTATGGTGTAATAACATATAAGTATGATATAATTGAAAAAAACACTAAAAGCTAAGGAAGTGATGAAATGACAAAGTACATTATTCAAAGAGTCATCTGGATATTCATCATCCTCTTCACAACGCTGACGATTACGTTTACGTTGTTGAAGTTGGCTCCAGAATATCCACCCACGAAAAACGAAGAAAAGGATACTTGGTTGGAAAAACAAGTGACAGATGGTTTTTATACATCGGTTTACTATGACATCAATGATCCTGAAGATCGTGCGGAAGTGGATTTGATCAGAACTACAAATCCAAACATCAACCGTACTGTTTTCATCGTGGCACCTGTTCGCGACAGTAACGTGATCAAGGTCTTTTACCGTGTGCCCATTATAACTCAATATTTCCGTTGGGTAGAAAATGTCCTTACGGATTGGAACTGGGGTACATCAACCAAAATCAGAGTGAATGTTCCAGCGTTTACCATTATTGCTGAAAGAATGCCGATTACACTTTATTTGAACCTTGCATCGCTATTCTTTTATATGCCATTTGGATTTTTCTTTGGAATACTTGCCGCACTTAAAAAAGATACCATCGTTGATAATATCATGCAAATTTTGATTATGGTGTTCCTCTCAGTCCCTGCACTTGTCTTTATTCTAGTGCTGGTTATCGTCTTTAGCTATCAGATGGATAATTTCTTGCCCTCCCTTTTTCCCTTGGTGGGTATTGAATCGTTCTGGAAGATTGCAGAAGGTTTCGTCATTCCAGTCCTTGCCGTTGGCTTACCATCGATTGCAGGTTTAACAAGAATTTTACGTGCAGAATTATCTGAAGTATTGACCTCTGAATTCGTATTACTCGCGAAGACTAAAGGTTTATCTCATACTCAAGCAGTGCTCAGACATGCGATTCGTAACTCACTTGTTCCAATGGTACCTATTATCATTGGATCATTTGCAGGACTTCTCGGTGGTTCCTTCATCCTAGAATCCGTCTATGCTATTCCTGGTGTAGGTAGAATCACACTCCAAGCACTCGCTGCAGGTAACTATGATTATAACGTCATCATGGCATCAAGTGCGTTTTATGGTGTTATTGGTTTGACGACTGTCCTTATCGTGGACCTTTCTTATGGTATTATCGATCCACAGATCAGAATGGGGGCTAGAAAATAATGAGCCAAAAAGACTACTCAAAAGATATGTTTAAGCTCGTTCAAGAAAACGAGCGACTCCTTGATAAACCCCTCAAGACAAAACAACTGACCTATTTTCAAGATGCGATGATTCGCTTCACGAAGAATAAGTATAATGTGATTGCGACTGTTATCTTAGTCATCTTTATTTTGATGTCTATTTTTACACCCATCATTACTCCAAAAGAACTTTATACGCAAACCAATTCGACATTAACCACACTTCCACCACGCGTACCACTTCTTGAAAAAATAGGTATCTTGGATGGTTCCAAAGAATTCAAAGATCAACCGATCGACTATGATACGATTGATCCAGAAACGGGTTTAGGCTATCCAACCACCGGATTCCAAGTGGATTTCATTCAAATGAATACGTTGACCAATAGTATCATTATTGGTAGTGAACGCGATGCGAAGTATGTCGGCGGAACCAATGATTTATATGTGAACGTGGATAAGAATGCTTACTCCATCGTTTCTCCTGCTCAAATCAGTTTTTTCACTGGCTATTATATCGAAGTAGACATCAATGCTCTTGAAACGAACGGTGTATTAAATGTGTATTTAGCAACAAGTAATCTCTCAAACACGTATACTGATTGGAGTGAACTTACCTTTTTAGGAACCATCGATCAAGAAGGTGTCTCAACCATTAATCCAATGGATACCGTAGCCAATGGTACCACAGCCTTTCTCGTCTTTAAACATGAACTTCCTGCGATTTCCAGTGATGGAGATGAACTTATATCATTCAATAGCATAGCTGTCAAAGATAGCACCGGTACTGACATCGAATTTTTTGATGGATATGTATTGTCGACATTTGAATTATTTGCCATTCCCAATGGTCTAGAAAATGGACGTTATCTTCGTAAGAATGCTGAGATGACAGTCGCAACTTTCCGTTACGATATGTATAGTGCACTCTTCGCAGATAAGCCAAGAACCATTGGTGAAGTGGAATACTTGCGTATTTTATCTGAAAATCCTGGTATGGAAGATACCATTGTCCTTGATGATGAAACCCCTGATACTGCATGGACATTTGGCGAAGGATTCCCTCTAACTGCCGTCACTGATATCGATAGAATCAAAATTGGACCCACATGGTATACCAACTATAAAGTTATGATGAATGGTGCCTATGAGCTCGGTTTTGAAACCACACCGTACTTCCTCTTTGGAACCAACGTATTTGGTCAAGATCTATTCACACTTATATGGTTAGGTCTTAGAACTTCATTACTCCTTGGTTTCATGGCAGCCCTCGTGAATATCATCGTCGGAGTCATCTGGGGTGCGACCAGTGCGTACTATGGTGGTCAAGTCGATATACTCATGGAAAGATTTACTGACATTTGGGGTAGTTTCCCTCAGATTACGATGATCGGGATTATTACCGTTCTCATCGGTCCAGGTTTCACTGCCTTGTTTATCTTCATGGTTTATGATGGCTGGATTGGTGCTGCTAAGATTACACGTTCGCAGTTTTACCGATATAAAGGTCGTGAATATGTACTCGCAGCACGTACTCTAGGAGCATCAGATCGTCGTATTATTTTCAAGCACATTCTACCCAATGCGCTTGGAACGATTATTACCCGTGTTATTTTAAGTATTCCATCTGTTATTTTCCTTGAAGTTAACTTATCATTCTTAGGTTTTGGTATCGGTAATGGTCAAGCTTTAAAAATTGGGCCTATCACGCTTACCGGAACTTCGATTGGGGTTATTTTGAATGATGGTCAACAACAGATTTTTGCGGGTAACCTGTGGTTAGTCATCTTCCCAACCATTATCACTTCCATTCTAATGATTACATTTAATATGTTTGGTAACGCGTTGCGCGACGCGCTTAACCCACAGTTAAGAGGTAGCTAACCATGAATAAAGAAAAAATACTAGAAGTTAAAAATTTAACCGTATCTTTTAAGACCCCTAACGGTTTAGTTCGTGCCGTTAGAGATGTCGAATTTGATCTTTATAAAGGTGAAACCCTGGCGATTGTAGGTGAATCAGGATCAGGTAAATCTGTCACTAACCGTGCCATCATGGGTATTCTCGCGCGCAATGCCATCGTGGATGACGGTGAGATTTTATATCGAAATCAAGACTTAACAAAGTTATCTGAAGAAAATTTCCATCTTATTCGCGGGAATAAAATTGGAATGATATTCCAAGATCCACTTTCAAGTTTGAATCCAATCATGAAGATCGGTAAACAGATTACCGAAGCAATGCTCGTCAACGGTGACCGTATGAAGGGCCGCTTCAAAGATCTTTTCCACAATGAATATCATGATTATCTCAATATGGTGACCCGTATTGAACTTACCAAAAAGGATTTAAAGAACAAAATCTATGAAACCAACATGGATAGTGAATTAAGTCGTGAGGAAAAGAAAGATAAAATTGCGAAGCTAAAGAAGCATCATGCTGCTTTAGTTCAAGACTATAAGAGTAAACTTCCCGATCTTAAGAAGCGATATCTAGCGAAAAAAGATGAAGCAAAAGCTCAAATCAAAAAAGAAAAGGCAGAGATTACAGTCGAAAAGGATCAAGCATTTGCTGCATTACAACAGGAATATAACTTAAAGAAGCAACAAGTATCGCAACTTCAAAAAGATGATCCTGCGTATCTACGTGGCGTTAATGAACTTGAAGCGATTAAAGAAAAGATTAGCGATAATCATGAAGAATACACACGTCGCTTTAGAGTCACGAAACGTGAAGCCTATGAAAAAGCGATTAGCATCATGCAAGAAGTAGGTATTCCTGAACCAGAAAAACGATTCAATATGTATCCATTCCAGTTTTCTGGTGGGATGAGACAACGTATCGTTATCGCGATTGCACTCACTGCAAATCCTGAATTACTTATTTGTGATGAACCAACAACAGCACTTGATGTGACCATTCAAGGTCAAATATTGAACTTGATTAAGGATATCAAAAAAGAACGTGATCTTTCCGTTATTTTCATCACGCATGACTTAGGCGTGGTTGCGAATATGGCGGATCGTGTGGCTGTTATGTATGCCGGTAAGATCGTCGAATATGGCACACTTCATGACATTTTCTATGAACCCAAGCATCCATACACATGGGCATTGTTATCTTCAGTCCCTGACCTTGACACCAAAGATAAGTTACTTTCCATACCTGGAACACCTCCAGATATGTTATTCCCTCCCAAGGGAGATGCATTTGCTGATCGTAATCAATTTGCACTCAAGATCGATTTTGAAGAACAACCACCGTTCTTTAAAGTCAGCGATACCCATTATGCAGCAACCTGGTTACTTCATCCAGATGCACCAGCTATCGAAATGCCAAAGATTCTCCAGGAACGTGTTGCACGTTATAAACAAGAACTCAAAGACAACATTGTGGTTGAGAACCGTTTGAAGAGTGCTCACAGAATCAAACCAGAAAGTGAAGGTGAGAAAAAGTGAACACAGAACGTGAACAAATATTAAAGGTTGTTGGCTTAAAACAATACTTTAAGTCTGGCTCTGGACGTAACAAGCTCGTCAATAAAGCTGTTGATGACATCTCATTTTCCATCTACAAAGGTGAAGTATTCTCCTTAGTAGGTGAATCAGGTTGTGGCAAAACCACCACAGGACGTACCATCATCAAACTTTATCAATCATCTGGTGGAGAAGTCTTTTTCCATGGCACACGCATCGTGAGCGATGTTAAGGCTGCTAAAGAAGCATTTCAACTCAAAATGGACCAGATCAATGAAGGTAAACTTCGTGAGACTGCTGAAATTAAAGAATTACTCGACAACGGACGAATCTCAGAAGACGAATTCAAGTCGCGTCAAGAAGCGATGCTTCAACGATATAACGATGAAGCAAAAAATGCGAATGAAATCTATCGCCTTGCAAAGCGCGATCGTCGTTTCGAATCCATTAAAGATGTTGAGGGCATGAAAGCAAAAAATCAACTTGAAATATTCCCACAATATCAACAAATTCTCGATAAATATGTTCGCTATGATCAAGAAACAAAAGCAGCCATTCAGACATTTACAGATAAAGTTAGTAAGCAAAAAGAAAATGTGAATCGTGCGGCACAATCAGGTGATAAAGAACAAGTTCGCTTAGAAAAGATCAAGTTACAAGAACTTACTCAAGAGCTTAAAAAACACGAAAAAGAACTTAAACTTAGTCAACTTCGTAAAAAACAAGACATCGATAACCTACGATACGGTTTAACGCATAAGAATCGTCTTTTAATGCGCCGTATGCAGATGATTTTCCAAGATCCTATCGCATCACTTAACCCCAGAATGACCGTAAAAGAAATCATTGCTGAAGGCTTAAGAATCAATGGCGTAAAAAATGAAAAAGAAATCGAAGAACGTGTTAACTTAGCTCTTAAAACCGTGAATCTTGTTCCAGAACATGCCAGCCGTTATCCCCATGAGTTTTCTGGTGGACAACGTCAACGTATCGGGATTGCACGCGCTCTTGTTGTAGAACCATCATTTATTATTGCTGATGAACCTATTTCATCTTTGGACGTATCGATTCGTGCCCAGATTATCAATCTCTTAAACGAACTTCGTGAAACCAAAGGCATTACCATCATGTTTATCGCGCATGACCTATCTGTCGTTAAATATTTTAGTGATCGCTTAGCCGTCATGTATTATGGCCATATCGTTGAAATGGGTGATAAAGAATTAGTCTTTAATAATCCACTTCATCCCTACACATTGTCACTCATGGATTCCATTCCACTACCTGACCCAGAATATGAAAAGCGTCGTGGTCGGACCGTACGTTACAACCCTGCTGAACATCATGATTACTCAAAGGAAAGCCCAACACTCCGTGAAGTTGAGCCCGGACATTTCGTGCTCGCTAACACCGAAGAATTTGAACGTTATCAAGCACAAATCAAAAAGTAATGAAAATTACTCGCTTGATCTTGCTCTATTTGAGCATGCTGGTACTCGCTTTCCTTGTCCATATGGCAGTGTATCGTTTTGATTTTAATGCTCTCAATGTTTCCAACGCACTTTTTGTAGTAGGGATCATTCTCTTCTTGCCTTCGGTGGTTGCGATCACTGCAGCTTATGAAGTGTTTCATGGCATTCGCTATGTTGCAAAAGTGATTCTCAACCCTAGTTTTCGCAAGGAATATCCGCAGTTTAAAGATTATAAAGATGATAAAACAGGAAAAGTGAAAACGACCGTGTTTTTCGAGATTCTAATGGCATCCTTTATCCTTCTTGTCATGTCTTATATCTTTTCATTGGTTGCTCTCTCATGAATGATGTTCAAAGAATTAATCGTCGTTTTCTGATTTTATTTATAAGTTTCCTCATCCTTGTAGCAAGTGCAGTTATAGGTATGATTATGGCAAGTTTAAGGATCGTGGATGGAAATATCCAGTATGTCGTATACTTTGGTATTCTACTATTGATGATTATCCTCGTATCCTTATATAAAACAGCTTTTGATAGAACATCACATCTTGCATACCTGATTAAGATCCGTCACTTTCAAGGAACCCCTTTACCCATCAATCATAGTCAAAATGATGTTCTACTCGAACAAAAATTACGTCAGATGGAATTTTCGAGACTCATGATGGATAAGAAACATCAAACGTTTTATAAAGTGACTAGAGATCAGATCAGAAATCGCTTATTAAAGCGCTTTGTCCTTGAAGTAGTCGTACTCATTTCAGATGATGTTAACGAATTTTACTTAGATGAAGTCGACCATGATATCGAACGCATTCAACAGCAGGAACTTTCAGAACAACGCAAGATTGATCGCATGATGATTACTCAAATCAGACACTTTAAAGACATCACTGATGAGATGAAAGAACAGATTAAAGAAATCGTCTTTGTCAATCATAATGGTGGGATCATCTCAACCATTAACATTGGTCTACATCATCCATCAAGTCAAGCTGTACTACTCTATGGCGATCCATATTTTCCTTCTCTTTACTACAAATATCATGTGGATCAAATCAAAACATTTATCTAAACAAAAAGCCTGAAGGTCAACTTCAGGCTTTATTTTTTGATGTGTTACTTATTTTCAAGAGATAAAATGCGTCTTATGCGATAGGTGATAATTCCTGCTAAGAAAATAGCCACGACCGATGAGATCAATCGGTAAGACCCAATACTTAAAGAAGAGAGATACAGGTTGACGACAAATAGTCCAATAAAGATGAAGAATCCAGCGATGGATGAGATGAGTAAGATGCGATATGTACTTATAAAGAATGATCTTGTACATTCATTATTTCTCATGTTATATATTCTAAATGCTGGAATCAACCCTGGAAGAACAACAGCAAAACCAGCGATAGCAACGAGCATTTCAGCGGATCGAATGAGGTCATATCGCCATTCAAAAATGTTAATGGATAAGAAGGATGCGAGAACTAATCCGCTATAAAGTGGAAATACCCAACTATCAAATAAGAAGGGATCGTAGACATGAACTGGTTCATCATCAATGATCATCTTATCAATAGCAAACACACTAGCTTGAAAGAATAGCGCTTGGAAAAAGAGAATAATTTCTGAGTTAAAACCGCCAAAAATGGTTGTAACATAAGTTAAAGTGCGATAGTTTTGACCAGAAAAGTCCAAAATAAGCGCAGGATTACCGGTCAGGACTTTATTCTTGATAATCGATGCGACATCGATGATGAGAATGTATTTGTATAAATATAAACTTAAGAAATAAGAAGCAATCATTGCGATACCCACATACATGAGTAATTTGAGTGTGCTTTTTGTCAACTTAATGTGGTCATATTTCAACCAAACCACCGCAATAACGAAAATGATTAAGAAAACTGCCGTTTTAATATAGATAAGGATATCGGGTAACCCATAACCATCTAAAATAGGAGAAACAAACAGATTAGAGATAATGGTAAAGACATCTAAGAGTAACACAGCACCGGCAAGCATAGCGATTTTACTTACCATAGGGCGATTGGATCTACTGAGCATAAAAAAAGCCTTCCTTTCTTGAAAAAATAAGTCGTGTTGATTAATTATTAGCATATCACATCTTGGGTTTTAAGTAAACCAGATGACCTAAAATATGGAGATAATGTGAGTATTTTTCTTTAGGTAACAAAAAAGCTTCGATCTGAAGCTTGTTCGACGTACCTTTATACGTTGCATCAAAGTGGATGGCAGTCCGGTGATGCAACAAAGCGAGGTATGCGCTTCTTTGGGAGAAAAATACGTGAGTATTAAGTTTGCAAGAAAAAGGTCAAGCTTAATACACCCCTATTTTAGCATACAAAAAATGAAAGACAATGAAAATTTACATAGATTTACATTGAAAACGTTTCCCTATAAAGCCCCCTTTATTTTCCCTCTAAATAATCATATAAATAGCAATATAAAGTAAGATGTTATATAATAGGTATGGTAAATTCAAGGAGGTCAATATGGCAAAATTAACAATTAAAAATCTTCATGTAGGCATTGAAGGTAAAGAGATTTTAAAAGGAGTTAACCTCGAAGTTAAATCCGGTGAAGTCCATGCAATTATGGGTCCAAATGGTACAGGTAAGTCTACACTTGCCAGTGCACTCATGGGCCATCCAAAATATGAAGTCACTGAAGGCGAAGCATATCTCGATGATAAAAACTTACTTGAGATGGAAGTTGATGAACGCGCAAGAGCGGGTTTATTTCTCGCGATGCAATATCCCGCAGAAGTACCAGGCGTCACCAATGCGGATTTTATGCGTCAAGCCCTCAAGGCGACATCTGGTAAAGATGTAGGATTATTCGAGTTTGCGATTCGGTATGAAAAAAGAGTTGAAGAATTAAAAATGCGTCCCGATTTAGCACATCGTTATTTAAACGAAGGATTTTCAGGTGGGGAAAGAAAGCGTAATGAAATTTTACAGCTTAAAGTTCTAAGACCAAAATTCGCTATTTTAGATGAAATTGACTCTGGTCTTGATGTGGATGCACTCAAGATTGTTGGAGAAAACGTCAGTGATTTAGTCAATGATCAATTTGGATGCATCTTGATTACTCACTATCAACGTATTTTAGATTATATCAAACCAACCAATGTCCATATTATGATCGATGGAAAGATCGTCTTAAGTGGTGGGCAAGAATTGATTCAAAAAATTGATAAACAAGGATATGAATGGATTAAGGATGAACTCGGAATAGACTTTGTTGAAGGCGAATAGTCATGAGAGAAATTGTCATTAAGCATCATGAGGTTCAAACCAAACTCCCCAAGGACTTTGTGTTTGAAAATCAAACACTCATCATTCCAAAAAATATCCAATTCCAAGATCCTATCAAAATAACGATTCAGGATGACAATCATGAATCTTTTGAAATCATCGTTTCAGAAAACACGAGTATCAAGATCATATTAGAGTTATCCTCTAAAGAAACGACCCCTAATCAATATAAATTTACATTAACTGCGAAGCAAAACTCACAGGTTAAATATCTTTTAGTAAGTGAATTAGCGAGTAAAAAAGCCCTCGTTGAACACTATTTTACAGCAGAAAGAGATGCGAAACTCAATTTGCTCGGTGGCTTTGTATCAGATATCATCGAAGCAAAAATGCATGTCGACTTAGTTGGTGAAGGCGCGGAAGTCAAAATGAGAGCTGTCGCAGTCTCTTCTGATGAAAATATTCAAAACATCGATGTATTAATCGTTCATAAAGCACCTAATACATTTGGGGATATGACCAATATTGGCATTGCTAATAAAAAGGGTCGTATTATCTTAAATGGTGTTGAAAAAATTGAAAAAGGGATGAAACATGCCAATGCATTTCAAACCCTTAAGGGCATTATCACTTCGGATCAAGCAAGTGTTGAAGTTAATCCCATTTTACTGATTGATGAATATGATGTTAAAGCGGGTCATGGAGCAACGATCGGTAAGATAGAAGAAAATCAACTTTATTATTTAATGAGTCGTGGTCTCACGAAGCGTGAATCGGAAAAATTAATCATCAATGGTTTCTTAAAACCTTTGATCGATGAAATTGATGATGAACCACTAAGAGAAAGATTTGTGCATTTAGTAAATTCGAGAATATGATCGATGTAAAAGCCATTAGAGAGGATTTTCCTGTCTACCAAAACCAACCGAATATGATTTATCTTGATTCTGCTGCATCTGCACTGAAAGTTAAATCAGCCATCCACCAAGTGGACAATTATTATCAAACTCTTGGAGTTAATGTCCATCGAGGTGCGTATGATCTCGCGTATGAAACCACGATGCTTTTTGAAGGCGCACGTGAGAAAGTTGCCCAGTTCATCCATGCGATTCCCGAAGAAATTGTCTTCACACGTGGAGCCACGAGTGCACTTAATATGGTCGCTCATGCATATATGAACATTCTTTCTGAAGGTGACGAAATCATTACTAGCGAGCTTGAACATCATTCCTCGGTCTTACCTTGGATGATGGTGGCTAAACACACCAAAGCGAAACTTATCTATGTTCCTTTAACCAAAGAAGGACGCATTACAGAAGAGGGATTTCTCTCAGTGTTAACCAAGAAAACGAAAGTGGTTGCTCTGACGCATGTCTCCAATGTCATGGGGTACTTAACGCCGATTAAAGCCATTGCTAAACATGCTCACAAGGTCAATGCAGTCGTCGTTTTAGATGGAGCACAATCAGTCCCCCACATGAGGGTGGATGTGAAAGATTTAGATATTGATTACTTGGCTTTTTCAGGTCATAAAATGTTTGGTCCTTCGGGTGTAGGTGTTCTCTACGGAAAAAAACATCTTTTAGATCAGCTTGAACCATTTGAATATGGTGGTGAAATGGTTGATCAAGTCACGAAAGATTCCGCTACATGGAAAGAAGCTCCCATGCGTCTTGAAGCGGGAACGCCTGTGATCAGTGGTGCTATCGGACTTGCAGCTGCGATGGATTATATCACGCAACTAGGTTTTGAAAATATCCACGCCCATACCCATCAAATGCATCAATATACCCTAAAAAAACTTAAGCAATTAGAGGGTATAACCATCTACAATCCCACCGCAGAAAACCCCGTGATTTGTTTTAATGTCGATGGTGTTCATCCCCACGATATTGCCACCATGTTAGATCAACATAAGGTGAGTGTACGTGCAGGTCATCATTGTGCACAACTCGTCTCTCAGTTTTTAGGCGTGACATCCACATTAAGAGCATCCTTTCACATCTATAACGATATGCATGATGCAGATACGTTTATCGAATCCGTTAAGGAAGCAAGAGATTTCTTTTTAGGTTTTTAGGAGATTAATATGAATATTGAACAACTCTACCGTCAATTGATTATGGAACACTATAAAAGCCCCAAAAACAAGGGTTTTGTCGCGGATAACCACTATATGACGGTTCATTTGAATAATCCCTCATGTGGTGACGAAATGACCGTACAGGTCAAAATTGAAGATAACATGATTGTGGATATCAAACATCAAGGTACGGGATGTTCAATTTGTTGCTCATCAGCAAGTGTCATGTCGATCACGTTGATGGATCACACCATTGCTGAATCAGAAGCGATTATTAAAGAGTTTTACGAAATGATCAAGGGATATCCCTACAATCCTGAGATACTCAAAGGTGATGCGCTTGCCTATCAAAATGTTTCACAATTTCCTGCAAGGGTCAAGTGTGCGACATTGGCATGGAAAGCGGCTGAACAAGCGATTTTAAAAATTAAGGAGGGTATATACCATGGATGACAATAAAAAGAAAATAGACCAGATTGTTGGTGAATATCAATTTGGTTGGCATACAGATTCAAAAACGATTTTTTCCACAGGGAAAGGCATCAATGAAGATGTGATTCGTACCATTAGTTCGCATAAAAATGAACCTGATTGGATGCTTGATTTCCGGTTAAAGAGCTATCAAAAATTCATCGAGCTCAAGAACCCAACATGGGGTCCAGATTTATCATTTATCAATTTTGATGAGTTCACCTATTTCATTAGAGCCAGTGAAAGAGCAGAGACCAGCTGGGATGAAGTACCCACAGAAATTAAGGATACATTTGAAAAATTAGGTATCCCCGAAGCTGAACGTAACTTTCTTGCTGGTGTGTCAACCCAATTTGAAAGTGAAGTAGTCTATCATAACACACAAAAAGAACTCGAAACACTCGGTGTTATCTATGTGGATACTGATACTGCACTTCGTGATTACCCAGATCTAGTGAAAAAGTATTTTGGAACGATCATTCCATATGGCGATAATAAATATGCTGCATTAAATAGTGCGGTATGGAGCGGTGGTTCATTTATCTACGTGCCCAAAGGTGTGAAGGTGCCCAAACCTCTACAATCCTATTTCAGAATAAATTCAGATCAAATGGGACAGTTTGAACGTACCCTGATCATCGTGGATGAAGGCGCATATGTCAATTATGTAGAAGGATGTACAGCACCCGTTTATTCCAAAGATTCACTTCATGCGGCGATTGTTGAAATCGTTGTTCATAAAAATGCAACCTGCCGTTACACAACGATCCAGAACTGGTCGACAAATGTTATTAATCTCGTGACTAAACGTGCCTTTGTCTATGAAAATGGACACATGGAATGGATTGATGGCAACATCGGATCCAATGTGAATATGAAATATCCATCGTGTATCTTACTCGGTGAATACGCCAAGGGTACTACCATCTCCATTGCATTTGCTGGAAAAGGACAAATTCAAGATGCAGGGGCTAAAATGATCCATGTCGCACCTAATACCACCTCAACTATTATTTCAAAATCCATCTCGAGAGGTGGAGGATCCGTGAACTATCGTGGTAAAGTTGACTTTGGTAAAAATGCCAAAGGTGCTAAAGCGCATGTGGAATGTGACACGATTATTCTTGATGACTATTCATTCTCTGATACGATTCCCACCAATACTGTGCGCAATTCAGACGTCTTTTTAGAACATGAAGCCACCGTTTCAAAGATTTCAGAAGAACAGCTTTTCTATTTGATGAGTCGTGGTTTAACAGAAGAACAAGCAACAGAAATGATTGTTATGGGTTTCATCGAACCTTTTGCAAAAGAACTTCCCATGGAATATGCAATTGAACTTAATCAGTTGATTAAACTTGAAATGGAAGGCTCTATCGGTTAATAAAACACAAAAAATAGGGAAGATATTTGCAAAACATGGCAAATATCTTTTTTATTTACCTTAAATAGCGTAAAATAAACTAAAGGTGATGTGTCATGAAAAAGACGCTTTTGTTTTTATTCATCATCATGCTCTTCTTACTCAGTTCTTGTACAATAGGACTCGATTATGATGAAATTTATCAAGATTATGAAGAGCATCTTCAAGAAAATCAGGAAGTGTACTTAGAACGGATTAACTTTTTAAATCACATCTCGGAAAATATTGTTCGAGGTGTTGTCAAAGTGAAACGATTGTCTTCCAATCAATCTTCGGTAGCCTTAGGTTCGGGTATCGTGTTTTATGATGATGCACTTTATTATTACATCTTAACCAATAATCATGTGGTATATGATGAAGACGTCAGCGAATCGACCTACACGGTGTACGACTACCAAAATAATACATATCCAGCAACTTATATGGTAGGAGACCGCAACTATGATTTAGCAGTGATTCGTATTCGTAAACGCTTAAGCAGAGTCTTAGCCATCCCATTTGCTGCTGACAATCTTGAAATCAATAGTGATGTGACCACGATTGGGTACCCAGAAAGTCAATCAAATTCCATCAATACTGGAATGTTATTGGACTATGGGGATGTGACCATTGATTTACCATCCACGGTAATCGATATCGATTTTGAAGTCATGATTGCCGACCTACCACTAAAATCTGGCTCTTCCGGTAGTGGTGCAATTAATAATAACTTTGAACTTATCGGTATTGTCTTTGCTGGAAATTTCACAGGTGGTAGCAATATTGCTGACTATTCATTCATTATTCCGATATCCGAGGTTAAAGAATTTTTAGCGTTGCATGAGTTTTCATATCGGGAGGCGAAATCATGAAAAAAATAATGATTGTTTTCGTCTTGATCCTAAGTTCTCTTATGCTCATGTCGTGTAACCGTGAATTATCTCCTGAGGAGCTTCTTGCTAATCAGTATGATGCATATCTTAACGAAGATATCATGAGTGAAGAATATTTTGATCAGTATATCAATGAGATTTCTAATTTTACGATTCCTGGTATGGTGATTGTAAAAACAACCATAAGAGATAATCTAGGTATTCTATTGCAAGAAAAAGAAGGTTCTGGATTCATTTACCAGATCTATGATGATTCCCTACGGGTTGTTACATCCTATGACGTCGTCACAACCGACATTCCTAATGCGACCTTAACTGTTCAAATCTATGATTTTGCAAGTCGTGCTTATACAGCACTTGTGCTCAATCGCTCTGAAGAACTTGGTTTGGCAAAAATTATCTTTGACACCAAAGTATCGATTGCTAAAGTGAGAAAACTTCTTTTCTCACCTTATATTCCCTTAGACAATGAACCGATCATGATGATTAGTAATTATCAACAGGTCCATAATTCAATGCTTATGGGTCTTTTAAGCAGTAAGGATTTAGACAATGACTTTTATTATGTCAATATTCCTGTGGATCAATACGTCAAGGGTGGTGCCGTGATCAATATGCGCAATCAAGTGATTGGAGTCGTCGTGGATTTCACGGAAGATCAGGCAGTCATCTTAGGATTAAACACACTACGTGAGTATTTAGGTGTATAAAAATCACAGATAAGAAATGGAGATAATGATGCTAAAGTTTCTAATCATCGAAGCGAAATCACTCGAAAAGTTAGATGAGACCATCTTAGTGTCCCTATTTTCTGAATTTATTCATATCACAGACATCAAGCGTAGAGAAGATGGTCTATCTTTCTTCTTTTCTGGCGACCAAGATGAGTATTTTGAAGATGTCATCTTGAACGTGATGACGGATACTCTCACAGATCTAAGAATGTATGTTTCACATACGTATCCTCAAGAACATGATCGACTTGAAGCACACCAATACATGTTATCTATTCTAAAAAAAGTTCCATTTGGAACCTATTACTATCTTGATAATTCACGTGTATTAAGCTTTTTGGGTCATCATATCGATGAGTCAATCAAGCGCTTTATCTTGAGAAAGTTTTACGACGATCAAGCCATGCTAGAAACACTTCTAATCTATTTTGAATCCAATTTAAACATGATTCACGCAGCAAAAAAACTCTATATTCATCGAAATACATTGATCCAGCGTTTAGATAAATTTACACAAACCACAGGCTTTGATCCCAGAAAATTTATTGATGCGCATTTGATCTATAATCTCATCGGTTAAAAAGTGTGCAATGTGCACATTTTTTTTTGTAGATAACCTTGTTATAATAGATACATAATACGTTAAAAAGGGAGATACATATGGCAACATTAAAACTTAAAGACATTAATAAAGTTTATCCTAATGGTGTTCAAGCGGTTTTCGATTTCAATCTTGACATTAGAGATAAAGAATTTATCGTTTTCGTCGGTCCATCAGGATGTGGGAAATCAACCACACTTCGTATGATCGCAGGTCTTGAAGAAATCACTTCAGGCGAACTATATATTGATGAAGAACTCGTGAACGACAAAGCACCGAAAGATAGAAATATCGCGATGGTGTTCCAATCCTATGCGCTTTATCCTCACATGAGCGTCTATGATAACATGGCATTCGGTTTGAAATTAAGAAAAATGCCAAAAGACGTTATCAACGAAAAAGTTCAAGAAGCTGCTGATATTCTTGGCTTAACTCCATATTTAAAGCGTAAGCCAAAAGCTTTATCCGGTGGTCAAAGACAACGTGTTGCCCTTGGTCGTGCGATCGTTCGTAATGCGAAGGTCTTCTTAATGGACGAACCTCTATCAAACCTTGATGCGAAACTTCGTGTTCAAATGAGAGGTGAGCTCATCAAGCTCCATAACAAGATTGAAACCACCACTATTTATGTCACCCATGACCAGATTGAAGCGATGACGATGGCAAGCCGTATCGTTGTTATGAAAGATGGATATATCATGCAAGTAGGTGCTCCAAAACAGATTTATGATAACCCCAACAACATGTTCGTTGCAGGCTTCATTGGAACTCCTCCTATGAACTTTGTTCGTGGTACCGTAGGTAAAGATCAATTCTTTATTGCTGGCGATCATAAGATTAAAGTTCCTAATGACAAGTTTGAAATCATTCGTACCAATGCTATGGTCGGTAAAGAAGTCGTTTTAGGTATTCGTCCTGAAGATATTCATGATGAACAAGTCGTTTTGGATACATATCCAGAAGCCGTTCTTGAAATCGTCGTCGATGTGGCTGAACTTTTAGGTTCTGAAACCAATCTTTATACCACCATCAATGGTCATAACGTCGTTGCAAGCATCAATGCACGTGCTGGTGTTCGTATTGGCGATAAGATGAAGTTAGCACTTGATATGAACAAATGTCATTTCTTCAATCCAGAAGATGAACAACGCCTCGTTTTAGTTGAAGAGGAATATCAACCAAAGAAACCAGCAAAGAAAGCTGCTCCTGTTCAAGAAGAAGTACCAGCTAGCGAACCTCAAGCATAACATTAAGGCCTTAAAGGCCTTTTTTTTTGGAGAAAACGATGATGGAGTATATGAAGCATTGTCAAGAAGGAACACTCATTTATCATGATTATGGAAAAGAGATCATGAAGCACCGCATGCCGTGGATGATCAATCAATGGTGCTATCTACATTTGTTTAGTTATGAAGGATATCTAAAAGCAGTCAAGTTTCTATTAGGATATTCACATTCTGTGCCGCTTTATATGTGTGAAACAATGATGCTAATCCCTCTAGGAAGGATTCGAGACTATGATATGGTCTGGATTAACCATGCAGCAGTCAAATGCTTCTACACGAGGAATAATAACCTATCTATCCACTTCATAAGTGGAAACATTTTTGAAATAAAACAGCCACAAAAAAGCTATGAATTACAAGTTATGAAACTAGAAAAAATTAGAAATACTAAAGTAAAACACTTTCATTGACATTGATATAGTAAATGTTTAGAAATGGTGTTATAATAAGAACGGCTAAAAACAAAGACAATGACATCATTTAAGGAGGAATAATGATGGCTAAAAAAACAGTAAAAGACATAAATGTCAAAGGCAAAAAAGTCTTGATTCGTGTCGATTTTAATGTGCCCATGAAAGATGGGATTATTACCGATGAAAATCGAATTGTTGAAGCATTACCAACGATTAAGTATGTATTAGAAAAGGGTGGTCGTGCCATCGTATTCTCACACTTAGGACGTGTGAAAGATGACGCAGATCGCGCAAAGAACAGTCTAGAACCTGTTGCAAAACGCTTATCCGAACATTTAAATCAAAAAGTAAACTTCGTTCCATTTACACGTGGTATTGAACTCGAAACTGCAGTCAACGCACTTAAAGATGGCGAAGTCTTAATGTTTGAAAACACCCGTTTTGAAGACATTAAGGGTAAAAAAGAATCGAACAATGATCCTGAATTAGGCAAATACTGGGCATCTCTTGGTGATCTGTTCGTCAATGATGCTTTTGGAACCGCACATCGTGATGCTGCATCCAATGTCGGGATTGCTGCTCATATAAAATCCACAGTCGCTGGATTCTTACTAGAAAAAGAAATTAATTTTATCGGTGGAACATTAGAAAATCCAGCGCGTCCATTCGTCGCGATCTTAGGTGGTGCTAAAGTCTCTGATAAGATTGAAGTCATTCAAAATTTACTCAAAATTGCTGATAAAGTATTAATTGGTGGCGGGATGGCCTTTACCTTCTTTAAGGCGATGGGTTATGAAGTAGGCAAAAGCTTACTCGAAGTGGATAAGGTTGAACTTGCCAAAGAACTTCTCAAAGAAGCCAATGGTAAGATCGAACTCGGCAATGATGTATTCACAGGTAAAGCATTTGATCCTGAAACTGAACGTAATATTCGTCCAATTGATCAGATTCCAGCCGATGAACTTGGCCTAGATATCGGACCCAACACCATCCAAATCTTTAAATCATATATTGAAAATGCGAAAACCGTCGTATGGAATGGACCGCTTGGTGTTTTTGAATTTGCGAAGTTTGCTGAAGGAACCAAGAGTGTTGCTTTAGCGATTGCATCCATCAAGGATCAGGCAACAACTATTATCGGTGGTGGCGACTCCGCTGCAGCAGTGATTCAATTTGGTTTAAGCGATGGCTTTACCCATATTTCCACGGGTGGTGGCGCATCCCTTGAATACCTCGAAGGAAAGGTTCTCCCAGGGATTGCATGCGTCGATGACAAATAATGGACATCGGTAAAAAGATCAGAGCCCTTCGCCTAGGAAATAATCTCACCCAAGAAGAACTCGCCAATCGCTTAGAATTAACCAAAGGTTACATCTCACAACTTGAAAATAATCTCACATCTCCCTCGATGCAAACTCTGTTTGCAATCTTGGAAGTATTAGGTACAGACATCCATGAATTTTTTAGCAAAGAAGAAGAGCAAACCGTAGTTTTCAAAAAAGAAGACTTTTATGTTAAAGAAAATGAAGAATTAAAGCATTTCATCAGTTGGATTGTCCCAAATGCGTTAAAATATGAAATGGAACCCATCATTATTGATCTCGAACCAGGAGGTCAATCAGAGATTGATGATCCACACGCCGGGGAAGAATTCGGTTATGTACTCGAGGGACAAGTCACCCTCGTGCTAAATAAAAAAAGACATATCATCAGAAAAGGCGAAACATTTTATTACTTAGCGAATAAAGAACACTACTTGATCAACCACAGCCATCAGAACGCTAAAGTGCTATGGATTAGTACGCCACCAATGTTTTAATGGAGGATATTTATGGAAAAAGAAATTATGATTAGCAGTACCCAAGGTTTACACGCTGCCTTAGCAGCAAAAGTCGTTCAGACAGCATCCAAATATGCCGTAGAAATTGAACTACACTATCACAATAAGATTGTTGACCTCAAGTCAATTCTTGCGCTTATGTCACTTGCAGTCCCTCATGGAGAAAACGTTAGAATTATTGCTCGTGGTACACGTGCTGAAGAAGCAATCAAAGACGTCGCATCCATTTTAGGATAAGTCTATGGCAAGAAAACCTTTAATTGCAGGGAACTGGAAAATGTATAAAACCAAAGATGATGCTCTAGCTTTCATCTATGCGGTCAATGTTGAAGTTCCCGATCGTGATTTAGTTGAGTCAGTCATCTGTGCTCCAGCTATTTTCTTACGCGACTTAGTCAAACGTGAAGGCGAAAACTTACGCATTGGTGCACAAAATATGCATTATGCTGAAGAAGGTGCTTTCACGGGTGAAATTTCTGCAGCAATGCTCAAATCCTATGGTGTGGATTATGTTGTCATTGGACATAGTGAACGCCGTGCTTATTTTAATGAAACGGATGAAACTGTTAACCTAAAAGTTTTAACCGCTGTCAAAGAATCCATCACACCTATTATTTGTGTCGGTGAATCTTTGGAAACAAGAGAAGAAGGAACAACGGACCGTTTTGTCAAAGCACAAGTCATTAAGGCCTATCGCAATTTATCGAGCGAAGATGCATTAAAAACAGTCATTGCTTATGAACCTATTTGGGCGATTGGTACAGGTCGTACAGCAACTCCAGAACAAGCGAACGAAACCATTCAAGGTATTCGTTTAGTGATCCAAGAACTTTATGGTGACGATGTGGCAAGTCAATTACGTATCCTCTATGGTGGTTCTGTGAATACCAAAAATGTGGAAAGTTTACTCTCTATGTCAGATATCGATGGCGCACTTGTAGGTGGAGCATCTTTAGATCCCAAATCGTATTTAACACTCGTACGTGCTGCATTAAAATAGACCCTAAGGGTCTTTTTTTTCTTAAAGTCATTTACTGATCAATGAGAATTTAAATGAAGATTTGATCATAAAATATCTTTTATGACACGCAATTGATGATAAAATATATTTACAGATGTAAGATATCGTAAAATAATGTAATTTAAGTGAAGTTGTTTGACCTCGCTTTTATTCACTGGTAAAATGAGAACATACATGAAGTAGGGGGAATTTCATGAAACGTATTATGTTTTTAAGTATTTTTGTTGAATTACTGATGATTGTGATTCTAATAGGCTTCATCGTCCTTTATGGATTTTTGATTCGTCAATACGACGATTATTTTATCACCATCATCATTGTCTTTATAATATTGACCTCAGGATTGTTTTATGCCAATGATGTTCTTCAAAGGCATTTAAACGATCAGGCTATTGGTAAACGCATTTTACTCAAAGAAGCCAAGATTCAAATACCATATCCTGCATCGTTTCCAATTAGTGAGATCAAGCGTAAAGCATTCCATCAGGTCTATATGTTTGAGGGTTTTGCAATCCCTGTTGAATTCGTTGAGAAGGTTGAAGGTAGACATGCATTTACGTATCCCATTCTCAATCATCCATTGACCGACGGGACATTTTATGAGGTGTTGGAGCATTATCGCTATCACTATTTTTTAGTAAGAGATCTTCATCACAGACAGTACATTATTCATCGTAGACACATTGATAATTAAAGGAGATATGACATCATGATTTATCAATACATCCATCTCTTAAGACGACGTATGCTTATGTTTCATCTAATAGTCGCTATTGCATTGCTAATGTTTTATTATGGCATCCTGATATATTCAGATCCATCCTTTTGGTTTTATACCATTTTTCTCATGCTTTTTATCCTCTTGCTTACCTCACTTTTAGTTAGCATGAAAAAAATTAAACGCTCATTGAATGGAAAGATCATCAAAATGATTACTAATCAAGAAGTGATTCCATATCCACAAAAATTTAAAGACGATATGGTTGAAATCGGTGGCTTTTTCAAAGGCTATCGCTATCGGAAACACATGATTCCTGATTATTTGGTTGAGTTTAGGGAAGGTAAAACACTTTACCTCTATCCTCATGTGACAGAAATCAGTGAATCGCCTTTAACGATCATTCGAGTGCATCGCTTTGAACTCGCGCTCGTCAAGGATGAACAAGACAAAAAACGTATTGTTCATTTAAAAAATGTACAACTCGTCTCTTAATATGCACTCTGTTTGAGTGCTTTTTTTTTTCGAAAAAAAAAGACCATTCATGAGAATGATCTTTTTCTGATTAACGGTTGTAGAATTCAACGATCAGCTGTTCGTTAATTTCTTGTAGGATTTCATTGCGTTCTGGATAACGAACGAAAGTTCCTGTCATGGTGTCTTTGTCAAAGTTGACGAAATCAACGGATGCATATTGTCCTTCAAGTGCTTCTGTAACCACCTTAAGTCCACGAGAGGTTTCTTTGAGAGAAACTTTTTGTCCGGGAACTAAACGGTAGGATGGAATATCAACTTTGTTACCATCGACCAAGAAATGACCGTGATTGACGAGTTGACGCGCTTGAGAACGAGTTTTAGCAAGACCTAAACGATAGACGACATTATCTAATCTTGATTCAAGCAACTTTAAGAAGTTTTCACCATGCTTACCTTCTCTAACATTCGCTTCTTCGAATGTCTTTCTGAATTGCTTTTCAGATATGCCATACGTAAATCTCACCTTTTGTTTTTCATGAAGCTGCATACCATAGTCGGATTGTTTTGCACGACGTTGACCATGCTGACCGGGAGCGAAAGGACGCTTTTTAAGTTCCTTACCTGTTTCAGAAAGCGAATAACCAAGACGACGTGAAATTTTCCATGTGGATCCTGTGAAACGTGACATAATTTTTACCTCCTTTATAGTTTGGGTAGGCAAAAACTGCAATGGATTTCATTCGCAAGTATCCCGATGTTCTGTTCGCCATTAAGCAGTAAATGGTTACTAAGGGCTCCAACTGGTAGGGATCGCATGACGATGAATCGCTTGCCTGCTTTTTACCGACGCTTTTCATTTTACCCTATAGGGTAGCTTTTGTCAATTGTTTAATCAGTAATTTAACGAAATGCTCGAAAAAGAGAACGATATCGTCATCAAACCGGTTGATGATCGGACTATCGACGTCTAAAACGCCATATAATCGATCATTAAGATAAATGGGAACGACACATTCGGATTGACTCATGGCATCGCATGCGATGTGGTTTTCGTGCTGATGCACGTCTTTAATGGTCATCGTCTTTTTCAAAAGTGCTGCTTCACCGCAGACGCCTTTTCCAAGCGGAATGAGGGAACACGCGACTTTTCCTTGAAAAGGACCTACGGTTAAATTGGTTCCATCATAAAGATAAAAACCAACCCAGTTAATATGATCGAAGGATTGCTTGATCAATGCGGAAGCATTGGATAGAATGGCAATCTCATTGGGTTGTTCTTCAATTAAGGATTGCATTGTCTCTAAGATATCTTGATATTTCATGTTATCACCACCCTTATCATTATAGCATATGTGTGATAAAATAGACGTGGTGATGACATGACAAAACGCATTTTAGTTCGCTTTGGAGACATGATGCTCAAACATCAAAATATCGGTTTTTTCATCAAAAAGGTTCGTGAGCATATGACCAAACGACTGAGCATTTTTAATGTTAGTTACACACTTAGACATGACCGAATTTTCATTGATTATGAAGATAAAGATGAAGCTGCTATCATCACCACCCTCAAGCGGATACCTGGAATTCTTGATTTTAGTATCGCCTATGTAACAACCCCCGACTTAGAGGCTATCATTCAATTGGGTCGAGATATACTCAATCAGGAAATTAGCGCTGATGACGTTCGTTTTAAAATCGAAACTAAACGGCAAAATAAACGATTTCCACTCACAAGTCAGGAGATTACACTTCATGTTTCCAAATTTATTATTGATAAAACGAAGTGGAAGATGAAAGTGGATCTTCATCATCCTGAGTTTACACTTCACATCGAACTTCGACATGAAGCTGCATATCTTTACTTAAAACGGATTCAAGCTATGGGAGGTTTTCCCTTTGGTTCGCAAGGAAAAGGAACTCTGCTTTTAAGTGGAGGAATTGATAGCCCTGTGGCAGGATACCTTTCCATCAAACAGGGGATGGATCTTGAACTTCTGCATTTTGAATCGAGTCCCTTAACACCACTTGAATCGGTGGATAAAGTCATTCAACTAGCCAAAATTCTTGCTTGCTACACACCAAGTAAAACCATCACGCTTCATCTCGTCCCTTTTTATCCAATTCATGATAAAATACTACATGATGTATTTCATCCTTACATCATTACTGTGATGAGGAGAATGATGTTTCGAATCGCTGAAACCATATCATTAAAAAGAAAAAATTTATGTTTGATTACTGGAGAATCTTTAGGACAAGTCGCTTCACAAACGATTCCTTCACTCAAGGTGATTGAAGAAGTCACGCATATTCCTATTTTGAGACCACTCATCACCTATGATAAACTTTCTGTAATCGATATAGCCAAAACAATTGGATCTTATGAGATATCGATTCAGCCTTATGAAGATTGTTGTAGTATTTATGTGCCAAAGCAGCCAGTAACTAAACCTGTTTCACGCTTAGCTTTAACGTATGAAGCAAAAGTCAATCAAGAAGAATTTTTGAATGAAGCGATTGCACATATGCAAACACTCACGATTGGCGAAGATTTTCCATATCGACTTTCGTCTTTCGGTATTCAAATCAAAGATGCTTTGCATGCATTATCTATGGAGTTGAAGACAACTGATGATCACATCCAAACAAAATAAAACGTATAAACTCTATCTTTCTTTGAAATTAAAGAAATACCGTGATCTACACGGACTGTTTTTAGTTTATGGAACCCATCAGATCGAAGCTGCAAAAAAGCATGGGTGTCTCCAAGAAATCCTTACATCAAATCCCGAAAAAGAAGGAACACTTTATGATCAATCATTACTCGATGAATTTCAACAAGCAGAGACATTTTTTGATCAAATAGGTGTATGTAAAAAGATTATCCATCCCATCATTTCTCATCGGATATTAGTGTTAGATGATGTCCAAGACCCCGATAATGTGGGTGCTCTCATTCGCAGTGCAGCTGCTTTTGGGTTTTTGCATATCGTTTTAAGCCCTCAAAGTGCGGATTTGTACAATGAAAAAACAATTAGAGCTTCCAAAGGTTCTATCTTCGATTGCTATGTGGAAAGAAAACCACTGAAAGAAGAGCTCTTAGAGTTTAAAAAACAAGGGTTTCAGGTGTATTATGCAGATGCACACGATGAAGGTACCATCACTATATCAGATAAAATGGTACTCATCTTAGGAAATGAAGGTCATGGCATAAGTCAAGAACTTAAATTGTTATCAGATCAAGCGGTTCATATTGAAACAAGACGTGTCGAGAGTTTAAACGTCAGCGTTGCTGGAGCAATCATCATGCATGCATGGAGGATACTATGAAAGTTATACTCACTGGTTTTTTTGATTATACATCCTTAAAGACATTTGAAGAGCGACAAAAGAAGGCTCTTGAGTTTGGTATGGATGCCATAGCGATCAAGGACTATCAAAATCAACCCCTCATCGAACTTTCTGATGGAGAGATCAAAAAGTTAATCACAGAGATCAAATTAATGAAAATGAGAATCTCTTTGATAGATACTGGATCTTCATCCTACGATCTTTATGATGAGCGTAAGCATGCCAATCATTTGGATGAGTTTAGGTACATGATTAAACTTGCTGATCGTCTCAAAGTCACTATGCTCACCTTGAGATTACCTGAATTTAATGATGTGATGGAAGAATTTGAAGAGATCAAGAAGCGAATAGAACCGTATGTGGATGCTGCGATGCGTAGCAGTAAAAAAATCGTTTTGATGATGGATCATTACAAAGCGAACACCTACGCATACATCTTAAAAAAGTTGAAATCAAAAGTTTTATCCATCGCGTTTGATCCGGTTGCCATCATGAAAAATAATGAGTCAACAACCACCGCATATCGTGTTTTAAGAAGTCATATTTCTGTCTTTTTTGCCCATGATGCCAATCATCAAGGTGAACCTGAACTCATTGGTTATGGTAAAACAGATATCTTAAAGATTATGAAAAAACTTCTTCGTGATCGTTATGATGGACTGATCATCACGGATCATCACTATCATTCATCTCTTTTCACAGGTGATGTTGAAAAAAAAGGTTTTTTCAAAAAGATTTTCAGCAGTGAAAAGAAGAAAAAAGATACCCAGCTCTCTTTATTATCTCGTCGTATTTTCCCTGATGAAGAAACAAAAAATGTCACCGAAGATGACATTTTACGTAATCAAATAAAATTGATACAATTTATTTTTAAGTAGTTTCAACTTCATCACTGACAAACTCAAACGCAGGTTTCGCATTGGGAAGCGCTGGAAAAAGTTTACTGGTAAACATAATACCATTGATATGATCATATTCATGTTGGAAAACAATACCGACGTACCCAGATAATTTGAGTTCTATTGGAATGACAGCACCGGAAGGAAGATCATAGGATAGAGCTTCAAAGGTCACGGATCCATAGCGTGGGGTCAATCCTTCGGTTTCTCGGTCAACAGATAAACATCCTTCACCACCGGGTACATAGATCAAATCAGATGACTTTTCCTTGAGTACAGGATTAATGAGTGCATAAGAATAAAGTGTCCCATCAAAATCAGTGACATGAACGGCAAACATCCGCTTAGAGACATTGAGTTGTGGTGCAGCAACCCCAACAGCAGGTCTGAAATCATATTTTTCAATCATGTTTTCATCCTGTGAATTGATGACAAATTCAAGCATATCTTTTAGAAGCTTCTTATCTGCTGAAGATAACGGTAATTTCACTTCTTTTGCGATTTTAGTTAAGGTTGGATGACCTTCTCGAATGACATTTTTCATGGTAAGCATAGAATAACACCTCAAGTTTAGTATAGCATAAGGAGACAAAAAATGCGTATTGATAAGTTTCTTAGTCAGTTAAAATATGTCTCTAGACACGATGTTGTCAATTTTCTTAAAGAACATGAAGTCATCTACTGCGAAGAAAGAATACACTCACAGAGAACTCAAGTGGATCCTAACGCCAATCCTATTTATCTCGATGGCATCCCAATTTACTTTAAAGAGAATATTTATCTTAAACTCTATAAACCTAAAGGATATCTTTCTGCAAATACCGACCCCATACATCCCTGTGCTATCGACCTCATTAAAGAACCTTATCGTCGCTTTGAATTATCCATTGCCGGTCGTTTGGATATTGACAGTGAAGGGCTCTTGATTCTATCCAATCATGGATCGATCATTCATCAAATCATTTCTCCGAGATCACATCTTCCTAAGGTCTACGAAGTGGAATTGGACCGACCATTCAAATCAAATCAAGCACTCATCGATGGTGTGACCGTTTTGGATGGCAAAGATGAACCCTATCTTGCTAAAGCGCTTCATGTAGAAACCAAGGATAATTTCACATACATTACCATTGATGAAGGGAAATTTCATCAAGTGAAGCGCATGTTTAAAGCCGTTGGTTATACGGTAACCAATTTGAAACGTATTCAAGTTGGCAAATTAACTCTTGGCACATTGAAACCAGGAGAATATGAAGAATTTATATTGGAGGACTTATTTTGACAGACATTATCATGCAAGCCTATAACGTTCTTGATGAATTGCGCAAGGACAATAAATATCAGACACTTTTAACTTTGGATCAGCACATCGGGACACTATATCCACGTGAAATTGCCGCATTTCAAAAAGCAAAAGTGACCTATGAAGAGATTTTAAACACAGGGGGTTCTTATCACCCTGACTATAAAGATGCCATCAAGGTACTATCTCAGACCAAAACATTACTCTATGAAAAACCTGAAGTCAAGCGATATTTTGAACTTGAACGAGAAGTTCAAGATGAACTCAATGACTTTTTAAATGAGTTAGCACATTCGGTCTCAACCCATGTGAAAGCTCCCAATAAACTCGGTATCGTTCAAAAAGGAGGAAGCTGTCATGTACGCTAATCGCACACAATACATCATCTTTTACCAAGGGAAACAAGTCATTGAAAAATTAAAAAATCTACCTGTAGATGTCGCATTTACATCTCAGAAATTGGGTTATGTTGTCTGTTATGGTGACAAAGAAAGCGAACAAACACTTAAAAAGCAACTTAAGGATGTGAAAGGATTTAAACATCTGACCACTTCACAAACTTTCGATCCCAATTTAAATTTTTAAACTGTTAAGTAAAAAGACTTGACAGATGAAAAGAAATCGTTATAATAGATGTGGATATATTAAAAAGTGAAAGAGAGTGTAATCAATTATGGCAGTTAAAATTCGTTTGCAACGTTTTGGTTCAAACAAAAAGCCTTTCTACAGAGTGGTCGCGAGTGAATCCAATCGTTCTAGAGATGGAAAATTCTTAGAAATCGTAGGAACCTATGATCCCCTTCAGGGACTTGTCAATATCGATAAAGACAAAGTCCAAAAATGGATGGGTAATGGGGCACAACCCACCGATACTGTGAAGAGCTTACTCAAGAAATACAGCGTCTTAAAATAAGTAAAGGGGGAAACCAATCATGGCGGTTGATTTTGAAAAACTGATCAAAAATATGATAATGCCATTAGTCGTTAACCCTGATGATGTCCTCGTAAAAATCCTTTCAAATGAAGATGATTTGATCACTATCCAACTCTTGGTGAATGAAGCTGATTTAGGTCGTGTGATCGGTAAGGGTGGAAAGATTGCGAGTGCAATGCGCACCATCGTCTATGCCGGAGCTTCAAAAGAAGGTAAGCGCGTTCAAATCGATATCGACTCATTTTAACAATGAGCAAGTATCATATTGGTCATATTACAAATACACATGGCATCAGAGGAGAGGTTAAAATCTACAATCTAAGTGATTTTAACCGCTTTTTCGTTGGTGCAGAAGTCTACGTGGTCAAAGGAGGTATGAAGACCTCTTTTATCATTGAACGCACAAGACAGCAACAGCATATGCTCATTGTCAAATTTAAAGGCATTGACAATATTAATGATGTTCTTATCTATAAAGGGCTCGATCTTTTTTCCGATCAAGATGTTTCCGATCAACTCGAAGATGATGATTATCATTATCAATCTTTGATTCATAAACCATGTTTTAACGAAGAAGGAATTCTTTTAGGTGAGGTGATCAGTGTCATTCCAGTACCCCAAGGGCATTTGCTAGAAGTATTGACAATAGATCAAAAGAAAGTGATGATTCCTTTCATTGGAATCTTTATCAAAGAAGTGAAAGATGATAAAATTATCATTACTCCAATCGAGGGATTGATATGAAAATTGATATTATCACTATATTTCCAGAATTTTTTGATGCATTTTTAGCCACATCGATCATCAAACGAGGTATCGAGGATGGTTTTCTAGATATTCAAACTCATCAATTAAGAGAATACAGTAGTCTTAAGCATCAACGTATTGATGATACGCCATATGGTGGTGGTGCAGGCATGCTTATGATGTTTCCACCTTTTTATGAAGCGATTCACACATTAAAAAGAAATGGCACGAAAGTGATTATGCTTAGCCCTCAAGGACGTGTTTTTGATCAGAAAAAAGCCACTGAACTTTCTAGTGAGAATCATCTCATTTTGCTCTGTGGTCATTATGAAGGAATTGATGCACGTGTGGAATCTTTGATTGATGAAGAACTATCCATTGGAAACTATGTCTTAACTGGAGGAGAAATCCCAGCAATGATCGTCACCGATGCCGTATCAAGACTTGTTCCAGGGGTCATTCATGAAGAATCCTCTGAAACAGATAGTTTGCAACAGGGATGGTTAAAATACCCACAATACACGAAACCTGAAGAATATAAAGGGTATAAAGTGCCTGACATTTTATTATCAGGCCATCATGAGCAAATCGCTTCTTGGCGCAAAGAACAATCAATCCAAAGAACGTTCAATAAACGACCAGATCTTATGGAAGCGATAAAACTTTCGCAAGAAGAACTTAAAATATTAAAAAAAGTAAATCAAACAACGAAGTAAACGTTTCCTCTTACTTGCAATTTTAGAGGAAGCGATATAAGATATTTACGTAAAGAATATGTAAACATGGCTATAGCCATAAGGGGTAAAGATTATGAATGTCATCAAGAAGTTAGCAACAAAATCCCATCTCATTGAATGGTTGCTCATCACGTTTGTGGTGTTCACTTTTGATTTTATTTTTATTATGAAATACGGTTTTTCGATCACTTTAGAACATTATATCATTGCGTTTTTTAATGTCATGCTCGTTTTATCTATACTCGCATTTATCAAAAACAATAAATGGCGTTACTTCGCTTACATGTTCTTTATATTGATTATGTTCACATTTTTTGTTACTGACAGCACATTATATCGATTCAAAAGTGATGTCACTTCGATTGCCATGCTTCTTGAATCAGGTAAAAATACGATGAAGATTGGATTAAAATATAATCCACTCGAAGCTTACAATGTTTTTGTATGGTTGATTATTATTGCATTTGTCACAGCAGCGGCTATCATACTAAGAAAAGTTGTGAAGCTATTTCCTGAAAATAAACCTCGTCATGCGGTTTCAAGAACCATTTATTTAATCATTTCAGTTCTAGGACTCATGTTTGCACCTAATATTATCGATCAAGCCGATCGAATCCTCTTTAATACACCTTCTGATAAGGCTTTATTTGTTCAAAAATTTGGCTCGATTACTTATCATGCTAAAGATATTGCAACCTATACAACCAATGCGTTAAAACCATTGATTTACGCCGATGATTATGCAGATGAAATCAACGAAGATGTAACCTCGAATTTTGCTTCACAAACTGATTTATTTGGCATGTTTTCAGGTAAAAATGTCATTATGATCATGTGTGAAACATGTGAAGAATATGCATTTACTCCTGAATATACGCCAAACTATTATCGATTAAAAGATATGGGAATATATTTCAATAATTTCTATTCTGCAGCTAAGTCGAATTACACCTATGATGCGGAATTCAAATCTTTAACCTCCATGATGTACATGCAAGGCGATAACTTTATGTATACTTATGGTGATAATGCATACCCTACATCACTGCCATCTATGTTGAAGAATAACGGATATAGCGTCAACTCATTTCATAATTACTATGCAGATTTTTTCAATCGTGATGAAATGCATGTGAGCTTAGGATTTGAGCGTTTTTATGCGGTTGAAGATTTAGTGGTTGAAGAAAATGACTTTTGGCCTTTAGATTCTGTCATGTTTGATCAATTTAGAGATGTAATCGCACCGATTCAAGACGTTCCATTCTTTAGTTTCATCATCACAGTCACACCCCATGGACCTCACGATAAATATCGTAGTGAACTTGATGCCTATTATCAAATCCTTGATCAAGATCCGAATTATATCGATGAAAGTATGGAGTATCGTACCATCACGGCAGCTCAGATGAATTTTGATGAAGGTTTAGGCATTCTCCTTGATGACCTTGAAACCAAAGATTTGTTAAATGACACGATTATCTTGCTTTTCAGTGATCATAAAAATTATTCATCTCAAGATGTTACATTAGAAAAAACACCTAACAGTGAGATTCCTTATGAGATTGAAAAAGTACCCTTTGTATTTTATGTCCCGGGATTCACCCCTGGGGAGAATCCAACATTATCTTCACATTATGACTTAACACCAACTCTTTTAGACCTTCTTGGTATTCCCTATTATCAGGATTTCTATTATGGTCAAAGTTTGTTTGTGGATGCTCGTGAAGACCGCCCCATCATCTTATCTTACTCAAGCTGGATTTCAATTACCCATATGGTGATGTTTGATGAAGTCGTCTATGGTGATATAGATGTGGATACATACGATCAGCTCAAGACAGATGTCTATGAAACCATACAGTTTTTTGAAATGATTTTCTTCTCTGACTACTTTAGACAAGAAAATCCCTATTATTACGTTGAACCCTTATCGATTGCAGATGAAACTGAGCTATTTGAATAGAAAAACAGTTGCATCTTACTTATAACTTTGTTATAATAAAAAAGCCGTATCAAGAATTATGCACAATGGTCCGCTGTCAATAGGATATGAACATTGGAAGAAAGAGAGTGAGTCGAACATGTCAAGATTAAAAGGACAAGACTTGATTGCTGCGATAACCAAGCCATATATCAAGGATGTACCCTCCTTCGCTCCTGGGGATACCGTTAAGGTATACGTCAAGATTAAAGAAGGAAATCGCGAACGTATTCAGTTATTTGAAGGCCTCGTCATCAAACGTCAAGGTGGCGGAATCTCAGAAACATTTACCGTTCGTAAAGTATCATACGGTATCGGTGTTGAGCGTACATTTCCTGTACACACACCATCCATTGACCGCATTGAAGTGGCACGGACCGGTAAAGTAAGAAGAGCGAAACTTCATTACATCCGTACGTTATCTGCCAAGGCATCAAGAATTAAAGAAAAGCGGTAATAAGATAAAGAGGCTAACCTTAGCCTCTTTATTTTTGTTGTTGTTTAAGTTGTTCGAGATAACCTTTGGGGTCTTTATGATGAAATAACTTTTTCATCAACTTAACCAGTGTATCAGGATGATCAGAGGGCAGTACAATATCTGCAACATCGAGTGCTTCTTGATCGGCAGAGGATAGTGTGATGGAGACGTCACTTAATTTCATAAATTCGACATCAAATGATTTGGATCCAAACGCGATCGTCATTTCTTTTTCATGACGCTTAATGAACTCGTTTAAAGCATTTTCTTTGGATGCTTTTGACGAATAGATCTTTAAAAAGTAATAATCATCAAAGAAATCATACGGATAGACTTGGAAAGATAAATGTTCATATGTATCGAGTGTGGTTAAATCTTGAATATAGGTGTCGATGACATCTTTTCGATCGATCATGATGTAGAAAACAGCACTTTCATGGGGATCAAGATGACCTTTAATATGGTTACGAAAATAGTCGTTTTTTCGATCATAATAGAATTTTTCTTCAGCTTCGTTGGCAAAACTCGTATGGTAAATCGATAATGCTTGATCAATAATCGTATAGGCAAAGACATTTCTTTCTTTCATCTTAAAGTATTTGTCGACGTGTTCTTGAGCTTTTTTAGGGATGGATTTGATATCTAGGTACATTTCTTTATTCATATCATAGATGACTGCACCATTCATGATCATCAGCTCCTGATGAAGTGGGACATTGGCGAAAATCTTTGATAAGGATGCAGGTGTTCTGGTCGTTGACACGGTAAAGTTTAAACCTTCATTGAGTAATCCATTCATGGTGTAGGTCGTATAGGATGTTAATTTTTTCTCTTTGGTTAATAAGCATTGATCCAGCCCACTGACAAATAAAATCTCTTTGTGATGAAAACGATAGAGATGAAATTGATTGACCAATAGGGTGATGAGGACACCAATGGTGGTTGATGAAATGCGGTTAATCGCGAAAAAATAGACAGGGAGATTATTTCTCAGTGAAATGGTGACCGAGAGGTAGGTTAAGGCTGCAACCCATACGAGATCATGTTGCTTAAAAGCTACAAGTAAATAAATAAGCACAACGGTAAATACAGAGGTGAGTGTATATAAAACGATCATATCACCGATAGGTCCATAGTTAGCAAGGAGCCAAGGTTGAAAGATAGCCTCATGGAATAGGACAAGAACCATCCCAAAAAGACCACCAAAAAGAGAGCCTAAACTACGGATTCGTGCGAGACGAAAGCTTTGAGCATGTTCTCTTTGCATCGAATAGACTGCTGCGATTCCGGCAAAGAATGGTGAATACCAGGTCTGAGCAAATGTGGGTGAAATGAGCGTTAATATAAGGTTTAATAGCATCGTGAACATGACAGCGATTGCTGTTTTAATACTACGTAATCCAATTTTTGGCATAGATCCTCCAAAGGAAAAGACAGACATCAAGCCTGCCTTAAAGTAGGTGAGTTTTTAGTTCGCCATCATTATAGCACACTCCATAGGTAGGTGTATCATTTAGAGAACGTTTTCCAACGTGATTTTGTTACATCAGTGTTCTGCAAAAAAGTATGTAAACGAATGAAAATATTTTCATAAATACTTGAAAGCCTTTTCATTCTATGATATAATAAACGATGTATAAAAATGAGGTGAACCCATGAGTAACGCAACTATTTATGATGTCGCTGGTGCTGCAGGTGTCAGTTTAGCAACCGTTTCGCGCGTCTTAAACAACCCAGAAAAAGTCAAAGAAGAGACCAGACAACGTGTCTTAAAAGTCATCAAAGAATTGGGTTATCGTCCCAATGTCATTGCTAGAGGACTTGCAAGCCGTAAAACGACAACCGTAGGGGTTGTTATTTCAGATATCACCCGTGCTTCAGTGGCTGAAATGCTTGGTGGCATTAGCGATATCGCTCAAAACTATAAATACTCGATTAAGCTCTTCGCCATTCGTGAAGACATGGATATCGTCGATACACTCCATGATATCGTTGCTGAACAGGTTGATGGAGTGCTTTATTTGAATGATGAACTCAATGAAAAACGTGTTGAAGATATCAAACGGATGTTTAATTCGAATGGTATTCCTTTTGTGTTTGCCAATGTCGTCTCTGATGATCCAGATGTTCCAACAGTTTCAATTGATTATGAAAAAGCAGGTTATGAAATTACGAAACTTTTAATCAATGATCATCGTCAAAACATCTACTTATTATCGACAGCTAGACGATACTCGGTCAACGATAAAAAAGAAGCAGGCTATAACCGTGCGATGATAGAAGCTGGACTTGAACCTAAGATTTTCAGAACGTCTGGTGATACTAATATTAATCGTCAGCATTTCTCTACGTTCTTTGCTGACAAGAAAATCGATGCAGCGATCGGTGTTCGTGACTCCATTGCAGTCTCATTTATGAATATTGCGAGAGACAATGGACGTCTTGTACCAAGAGATCTTGCAGTTGCAGGTTTCCAAAATACGAAATATGCCCTTTTATCACGTCCGACACTAACATCCATTGATGTTCCTGTCTATGATATTGGTGCAGTTGCGATGCGATTACTCACCAAACTCATGAATCAAAAAGATGTGGATAACATCAGAATTACGCTTCCTCACTATATCGTGAAGCGTCAAACAACCAATTAAATCGATCGTTGATATAATGACTTAGTAGAGATATGCAATCCTTACTTAGAGATCTCATGAGGGTGTAACATGAGAAGAAAGTATGTCTTGAATTACCGTTATGGAGATCTTAGATAACGAGTGCTAGGATTTATCCTAGAACTAAGGTGGTACCGCGGAAGTTTACTTTCGTCCTTAGATCTTCATCTAGGGACGTTTTTATTTAAAAATCAGGAGGGAACTATGAAATTATACGATGAACTCATCTGGCGCGGCTTAATCAAAGATGTGTCCAATGAAGAAAAAGCTTTACGACTACTCAACAATGAGAAAATTAAATTCTACTGTGGTTTTGATCCTACGGGAGAATCACTGACGGTTGGACATCTTGTTCAGGTCGTTCGCATGCGTTTACTTCAAGAACATGGGCATACTCCCATCGTCTTAATTGGGGGAGCTACAGGACTGATCGGCGATCCACGTCAAACCTCAGAAAGAAAGCTCTTAACACTCGATGAATCCTTAAAAAATGCAGAAAAGATAAAAAAGCAACTCTCAGCATACCTTGATCCTGAACGTGCGATTTTTGTGAATAACTATGATTGGATTGGCAAGATCGACATGATCTCTTTCTTAAGAGATTACGGTAAGCATTTTAGTATTAACTACATGATTGCTAAAGATACCGTTCAAAAGCGTCTTGAAGTAGGGATTTCTTATACAGAATTTTCATATATGCTTATTCAAGCCATCGACTTTTTACATCTCTATCGTACCCATGATTGTAAACTCCAATTTGGCGGATCCGATCAATGGGGTAATATTACGACTGGATTAGAATTAATACGAAAACTTGAGGGAGATCAGGCGAGTGCTATTGGATTATCCTCACCCCTCTTACTTAAGGCGGATGGCTCAAAGTTTGGCAAGAGTGAATCTGGTGCTTTATGGCTCGATCAAGAACTCACCACACCCTATGAACTCTATCAATACTTCATTAATGCATCCGATGCTGATGTCGTCAATTATTTAAAGACATTGACTCTGCTTTCTAAAGAAAAGATTGATTCCTTGGAAAAATCGATGAAAGAAGAACCTGAATTAAGAGCAGCTCAAAAGCGTTTAGCAGAAGAAATCGTGACTTTTGTTCATGGAATAGATGCTCTTAATCAAGCGATTCGTGTCACAGAAGCCCTATTCTCGGGTGATTTTCATGCCCTAACAGCCATTGAGTTTAAACAGTTAGCGAAAACACTTGAATCACATAAAGTAAGTGAAGAAATAAATCTATTAGATGCTTTAGTCCAAACGGGTCTTGCATCATCGAAAAGAGAAGCTCGGACCTTTGTTCAAAGCGGAGCGATTACTTTAAATGAAAATCGCGTAGAAAGTCTTGACTTTATTATCACCCCTGAGGTATCATTATTCAACACCTACGTCATGTTGCGTCGCGGAAAGAAAAAATATGCATTGATAATCTTTGAATAGGAGATCACTATGGATATCGTGCTTTATAACCCATTATCACGGAATGGTAAAAATGAAAAGTTCATTCAAAAAGTGGTTCAATCCCTTGAGAAAAAAGGACAGACTGTCGTCAGTTACAGCATTTTAGCAATTGATGATGTGGATTCTTTTGTTTCAGGATGTAATGATGATGACCGAATTATCATCGTAGGTGGGGATGGCACGATCAATCATTTAGCGAATCGTATCTACAAATTAAAGTTTCCTCAACAACTTTATATGTATCAAGCAGGTACAGGAAATGATTTTATTCGTTCACTGAAAACGAAAGAAAAAGTGGTTCTGATCAAACCTTATATCGAATCGCTACCCAATGTCCAGTTTCAACAAAAAGCGCGTTATTTTCTCAATGGAACTGGCGCTGGTCTCGATGGCTTTATCGGTCATTTAGTCAATCATTCCAAATATAAAAAGAACAAACTCAACTATTTCCGTCATGCGTTTGAAGGTTTTGCAAAATTCCAACCGATTGCAGCTGAAATTACCGTGGATGGTAAAACATGGAAAGAACATAAAGTTTGGTTTGTCAGTGTCATGAATAGTGCGTATTATGGTGGTGGAATGAAAATCGCACCTAATGCTTCAAGAGAAAATGATGATCTCCATGTAGTTGTCGTCAAAGACATACCCAAATGGAAATTAATCCTCATCTTTCCTACCATCTATTTTGGTTGGCATATCAAGTTTAAAAAATATATCGATGTCATCGTGGGTAAGGATGTTAGAATTACCTTTGATCAACCCACCTATCTTCAAATTGATGGTGATGTTGAGTATCCCGTAGAATCTTTCTCAGTAAAAAATCAAAGTGAGCATGAATAATCATGCCCACTTTTTTCATATTAGCATTTGAAGGACTGTCGATAAATCCATTAAACCATGAATGATGATGACTGATTTTAATGACTTATTTTTACGACGATAGATTCCTATTAGAATCATTAATGGTATAAATGAAATTATACGAAATAAAATGAATTTGATATCCCACAACAAAGGCAGAAATGCATGTTGAATACCATAAACAAGAATGATGTACAAAAGGGGGATGATAGAATGGCTTTTATTTACTTTCCAAGAGGTATCAATAAAGCCATAATAGAAAGGAATTTCGGAGAGTGCAGCTGTTGTGGGGAAAAAGATGATATAAAAAAGACCCCAGGACCAAGAAACACTATAAATCAAATCAGGAGGTGGTCCTTGAAAAAACAGTATGCTGATCAAAATCATCCCACCAACCCCTGCACCAAACATCCACAAAAAAGTATAAAGAAACTCCTTTTTTGAAATTTTTGCTTGCATAATACTTAACAAAAAACGAAAAAATGACTGATTTTTATGTCGTAAGATGATATCAAAAATGAGAAGCGTCAATAGATTACCAACAATAAAGATGATCGGCCAATAGGGAGCAATTTCATTCAATGTTAAACGGAATAGACCGATCAATGAAGCATATAGTATACCAAAAATGGCAACGCGAAGCCAAATGAGAATCGATAAGGAAAATCGATGATATGACATAGGTAAATCCTTTCTCTAAGAAAAGTTGAGGTCTAATCCATGCTACTAGATTAAAAATACAAGAGTACAATCAGAGATGTCGAAGAAAGCATGTTCACAGAAATATGAGCAACGATAGAAATCCATAGGTTATTTGTTTTAAGCGTAATCCAAGCATGTGGAATGACAGCAATCGTTCGAGCAACGACATCCCAAGGAGACCAAAAATGGTAGAGGGCAAAGAAAAAGGCATTGAGAATACTCTTTTTTGCTAAAGACCCTTGAATTCTGTGGATTAAAAAACCTCTAAAATAAAACTCTTCAATCAACGGGCCGATAATATTACCAAAAACAATGAGCATTAAAACGGTCAATGTCTTTTGTGGCTCATTCGCACTTACCTCAAGATTTCTTGCCCATAGCGGTATAAAACTAAATACTTGATCTTTCATCCATTGTGTAAGCGTCGGTGACAACAGTGCAAAGGTAATCCCAGCGATGGCGATGAGAAGAATGACATATAAAACAAATTTTAGGGGCTTGATTGCTTTTTGGCTAGTCAAAATTGTTTTTAAAAGGGATTTTTTGGATTCTTTATCTTTGATTACCAACATCAATCCCAGTTGTGAAGGAATCAAGATGAAGATAATTGCAAGTGATAAGGAAAACACCGAGGAAAATCCTATAGAGATGACCCAGGGTGTTACAAGAAAATAGAATAATGCAATGAGCAATCCTGGTACAAAATATAAACCAAGGGTTGAAAAGAGATGACGTTTCATAAGCGAGCCTCTTTTTCCGTGTTAGGAATTAATGAAAAAGAAAACTTGATTAAAGATGATTGATCTTTTGTATCAATGGTTTGATACGATGTAACTAATGTCTGGAGTTGATGAATAAACGTTTGAAAGTCACTTTGTGTAAGATGCAGTGTTTGTGTCATGAATCCTACATGATGCATCGTGGCACCTGTTTCATGGTATTGTGCAAAGTCAGAAAAATCTATCAATTGAGAAAAACAAAAGCTGAAGAAAAGTTGTATAATCTCATCTTGTTTCATGTCCTTGAAGGATTGGGAAATGTTCTCAAAAGGATTCACTTTAATGGCATAAACACGTTTTACAGTACCTCGAACTTTCGTTTCATTCACCACTTGTAAAAATCCATCTTTGACCATACCATTGATTTGACGATACAGTGTCGCTTGTGGAATGTCAGGTAACATAACAGACAAAACTTGAGGTGTATATTCACCTCTAGCAGCAAAAATTCTCAATAGTTCCAAACGGACAGGGTGAAGCCATCTAACCATATTTTTTGTCGATTCCATCATGCATTTACCTCCTTAATTATCATCTACGATAATATTATCACCAAAGATAATAATAAGTCAATAGAAAAAGACATCTTTTTTTAGAAGATGCCTTTTGGGTTATTTTATACGTCCTAAACCGATCTTTTTATAGACTTTTTGCATTTTTCGTTGTGCAATAAAGCGAGCTCGATCGGCTCCTTGATTAAGAATCTCATCTAATTTTGAATCATTGATGATTTGGAAATAACGCGCTTGAATCGGTCTAATCGCATCCACAACAACTTCAGCAAGCTCCGCCTTAAAGGTTGCATAATTCGCGTCTTGATATTTTTCTTCCAGTTCTTTAATCGAATAATCAGATAATGAGGCATAAATCGTTAAGAGGTTGGCGATGCCAGGTTTCTTTTTTGGATCGTATTTTATTTTTGTATCTGAATCCGTAACCGCTGATTTAATCTTGTTGCGTATTAAACTTAAATCATCCAAAAGGAGAATATATGATTTTGGATTCTCATCGGATTTGCTCATCTTTTTAGTTGGATCGGTTAAACTTTTAATTCTGGCACCAGTTTCAGGGAAAAATCCTTCAGGAACAATAAATGTATCACCATAGGTGTTATTAAAACGAGTTGCTAAATTTCTGGTGAGTTCTAGGTGTTGTTTTTGGTCATCTCCGATGGGTACCACATGGGCATCATAGAGTAATATATCTGCAGCCATAAGGGCAGGATATGTCAAAAGCGAGGTGCGAATTCCTTCGGTCTGTTTACCCTTTTTGTCCTTATACTGAGTCATACGTTCCATTTCACCGACATAAGCTGTTGATTCCATGATATATCCTAATGCAGCATGTTCTAAAATTTCAGATTGGATGAATAAATTCACTTTTTCTGGATCTAGACCACATGCGATATAAAGTGCAGCAACCGAACGTATATTTTTCTTAAGTTCTTGGCGATCTTGAGGTGTGGTAATTGCGTGTAAATCCGCGATAAAAATGAAGAATTCGGTTTCTTCTAATTCATCTTGTAATTTAACGAATTGGCGAAGTGCTCCAATATAGTTCCCGAGGGTAAGTTTTCCTGTCGGTTGAATACCCGAGACCAGTGTTTTACGTTTGGCTGCTTTCACCTGTAAGTGAACTGGGAGTTGAACTTCATCCACCGTTTTTGTTTGAATGTTTGGCATAATCATCATTCCTCCTTATTAAAAATAAACGTCCCTAGACAAAGTCTAAGGACGTATAAACGCGGTGCCACCTTAGTTCCAAGCAATGCTTGGCGCTCATATATCGTTAAAGCCGATTGACTTTGTACTCCAAGGTCCCAACACGATGCTTGATTTCTCCGGCTTTCACCTTCCCGGATCGCTTTTTAAATCATAAGGACATCGCACTTCCTCTTCATTGTACATTCTATATTATACACGAAGGCTTACTATTCTTCAAGTACCTTCTCAAGTTCATCAATGAGGACATTAAAACGCTCTACAACGGCCATAAAAGTGTCTTTGGATGTGAGATCTGCTCCGGCTTTAGCAGCTTGATTGACAGGATAATCGGAACCACCTGATTTGAGGAGACCTAAATACTTATCCATTGCATTAGCTTCACCCTTCTTAACATTCGCATAAATCTTTAAAGATGCACTGTAGGATGTTGCATATTGATAGACATAAAACGGTGTATAGAAGAGGTGAGGTATATAGGCCCAAACATATTCTTTTCCATTTTCTGTAGTGATATCAAGATCATAGTAATGCTTATATAAATCGATCATGATTTTTGATAAAGATTGATAAGTGATGGGGACACCTTGTTCGACAAGTTTATTGGCTTCATATTCATAGGTCGCAAATAATGTCTGGCGATAGAAGGTTGCCATAATACCATCGATAGCATTTTCTAAGAGGGCAATCTTTTGTTCTTTAGAAGTAGCTTTCTTTAAAAGATAATCGAGTAGTACATGCTCATTAAATGTGGATGCAATTTCAGCAACAAAGATGGTGTAATCTGCAATGGGCATCGGTTGATTCGCATTAGAAAAAATCGTATGCGCACTATGACCAGCTTCATGGGCAAGTGTGAAGACTGAATCCAATGTTTCATCATGATTAAGTAAGATATAAGGATGGAATCCATACAGTCCTGAAGAATACGCACCTGTTCGTTTACCCTCTTGAGGATATGCATCGACAAAGCCATCTTTAACCGCTTCTTTTTGGTTTTTGACATATTCTGGATGCATCCCTTCAATGGCTTCAAAGAAGAGAGATCTTGCTTGGTCAAAGGGATATTTGTTGTCATCTTTAGCCAGTTTCATGAAACGATCATAGGTATGATACGTATCTAGTTTTAAATATTTCTTTCTTAATGCAATATAGCGCTTAATAGGTGCAGTATTTTCATAAGCGACATCTTTAAGATTATGGTAGACAGAAGTGGGGATATTGTTACCAAAAAGTGCTGCTTCAAGTGAACTGCCATATTTTCTTGATTTATAATTCGCTGCAAGTTGTTGCAACACAAGATTATAAGCACTCGCAAAAGCTGCGCGATTTTCTTTGTAGCGTTTGAAAGCAGCTTCAAAGACTAAACGGCGATCGTCTGCTGATTCAAGTTCGCCTAGCATAGCACGGTAATTCGATTGTGTGACAAAAACTTCTTTTCCATCACTTAGGATTACTTTTTCATCCTGACGATCAATGATGGCAAGTGATTGATAAAGTGATGAAGGGACATTTCTTGTCGGACTAAAGAAAGAGAGAAGTTGTTCTTGATCGGTTGATAAGACATGTTTTTGTTGATGAAAGAGTTGTTCCATAGGGAATTTGTAATTCTTTAGGAATGCATCACTTTCGACAAATTCCATGACCTTTACTTCACCTAAACCGATGAGTTCTGGTGAAACGAAAGATGTTTTTTGTGAAAGTTGTGAGAAGAGTAACATCAATTGTTGATTCTTTGCTGACTTATCCGTATCTTTAAGGTTTAGATCACTGTTTAAGTGAATATAACCATATAAACGATAAAGCAACTTGGTAGCTTCTTCCTCAGCGACATAAAAAGCACGAAATGATTCAAGTTCATGAAGTTTACCCTTAAATGAACCTAAGGTATCAATATGTGCAGGTACTTTCTTTAAATCTTCTTCCCAAGCTTCGATACTTGGATAAAATGTTGATAAATCCCATTTTGACATAGACTTAGACTTCCTTTCTATACATTAATTTCATTATAACCCATCTTAAAAAGTATGTCGAACTTCAAGGGATAAATTATGTAAAATCATCGAAAAATATGGATGTGATGTTGTAATTTAGACTAAATAACGATATAATTAAGCAACGGGACACCAGTTCCAGCAAGAACACAAAGTGCTATAGGCTAATACCTATGCTCCAGAAGGAGGAAGACAATGATTACAATTTTTACCACACCAAGTTGTTCATCATGTCGGAAAGCGAAAAAGTGGCTTGATGATCATAAGATCTCTTATGAAGAAAAGAATCTGTTTAATCAACGCATTACTCAACAAGATATCGATCGGATGCTTGAAAATGCAGAAAACGGATTTGAAGACATCATCTCAACACGCTCTAAGATATTTAAAGAACAATCACTCGATGTTGAGGATATGCGTATCAGTGAGCTCAAACAGTTCATCATCGACAATCCATCTGTCTTGAAGCGACCCATCATTATTGATGGTGATAAAATGCAAGTCGGATACAATGATGAAGAAATTCGAGTATTTATTCCAAAGCGGTTACGTGAACTCATCATGTGTGTCGATTGCCCTCAAGGTGAATATTGTGATTATCAAAGTGCCCTGAAGCGTTACTTTGATGAGATCAAACAAGAAATCCAAAGAAGTAAAAATAACGCATAAAAAAAGGAACTCGTCTGAGTTCCTGCTTTTTTATTTGACAGGCTTATCTAGTAAGCTATTGAGTTTGAGATAGGTGAAGAAACCTATACCAAATGATCCAACGAGTAATGCAAAGGTTAGCACATAAAATGTACGAACCATGGGAGCTCTCGATGATATAACTGGAATTGCACCATTGAGAACACCTGCAGATTCTAAATGGACACCGAAGAGAAATACCAGGACAACGGATGCTGCTAATAAGAATCCCTTATCTTCAAAATACCATCCAACCCAAACTAAGATTGTCGGTACCAAAAAGTACATAAAGGATGGAATGGCGAATTCTCCGTAATTAGGGAACCATACAAAAGCACGGACCACTAGCGATAGAATTAAGAGGATTGACACAATAAGTGCTGTGATAAAATACAATTGACTACGTTCTTTCATAGGCCCTCCAAGCGTTGATTTACATATAATATTATATGTTTTATCACTAATAAAGTCAATGTATACTTATGTATAATGGCTCTATTTCGTGAAAAAACAGACATTGAAATTAGATATTAATCTTTTTGAAACTATTAATGAAATTTTTTCATGAAAAAAAGCAACCTCAATGGAGAGGCTGCATATCTTTATCTGCGGCACATGAACGCGCGTTCACTCTTGCGTTTGGTTTGAATATATTGAATCCCATATTCATCTAAAAACTTCTTGAAGACTTTTTCGCCCTCATCGTAATTATCTACTTCATACTCTACTTCGTAATCGATGACATTGCAATAATCACAGCGATCAAGGAAGAGTGTTCCTCCTTGGTAAGGTGTGCTAACTCTATAATTATCTAATGAAACTTTGAAAGTGACAAAGAAATCGATATCATCAAAGAAATCTTTCGTGTTAAAACCGTGTTCAATCATGTGTCTGGCTTGATCAGGTTGTAGCAACACATGACTTTCAAAAGCACCATGCTCACTTTGACTCTTCAAAGTAACCTTATAGTGATTTTCGCTCTTTTGTCTGATTCTTAAAACGACATTTTGTTGGTTTAAAGAATAATCATCTGTATCAAAATAATGATTGACCTGTTTGAACACATTATTTTCAAGATGAAACTTTTTGAGAAGTTCTTCGTATTTTTCGTGCGAGATGCATGTCTTAAATTCGATTTCGATATTCTTGGTCATGGTCATCACCTTTTCTCTATTCTTGGCCCAACCTTACGCGCCGTATTTATTATATCAAATGAGGACTCTAAAAGGAAGAAAAAACGTTTACATTGATGAACACGGTTTCATTATAGTTGAAATTATCATCTGAAATGGTAAAATAAGAGGGATGAAGAAAACTATTCTTAGGAGGAATAAAACATGGCAATTCGCGTAGCTATTAACGGCTTCGGTCGTATTGGTCGCCTTGCATTTAGATTGATGGCAGACGATCCAAGATTTAATGTTGTAGGTATTAATGATTTAACCGATGCAGAAACACTTGCATACTTAACCAAGTATGACACTGCACAAGGTACTTTCAAAGTAGATTCCGTCACTTTTGAAGGATCTAATCTCGTCGTAGATGGTAAGGCAATCCCTATTTTTGCAGAAAAAGATCCCAAAGCACTCCCCTGGGGTAAACTCAATGTCGATGTTGTCTTAGAATGTACTGGCCTTTTCACCGATGAAGTGAAAGCTGGATGGCATTTAGAAGCAGGTGCAAAGAAAGTTGTCATTTCTGCTCCAGCATCAGGAAACGTCAAGACCATCGTGTTTAACGTCAATGACAATACGCTTGATGGAACTGAAAACATTTTATCTGGCGCATCTTGCACCACAAACTGCTTAGCACCTATCGCGAAAGTCTTAGATGACAATTTCGGTATCGTAGGCGGTATGATGACTACCATACACGCATATACCAATGACCAATCCTTAATGGATCAACCCCACAAGAAGGGTATCCTTTCCAGAAGAGGAAGAGCTGCAGCAGCAAGTATCATTCCATCTTCTACCGGTGCAGCAAAAGCAATCGGTTTAGTTTTACCACAACTCAAAGGTAAACTCGACGGTACAGCACTCCGTGTACCAACGATTACTGGATCTGTTGTTGACTTAACAGTCGAAGTGAAAAAGCATACGACATTAGAAGAAATTGATGCAGCTTTTAGAGCAGCAGCCAATGAAACATTAGCTTATTGTGCAGATCCTATCGTTTCATCTGATGTGATCGGTACACATTATGGTTCTGTCTATGATGCACACACCACTCAAATCGTGAATTATGGTGATCGTCAACTCGTTAAAGTCATGGCATGGTATGACAATGAAATGAGTTACACAGCACAGCTCATCAGAACAGTAGGTAAGCTTGCAAGCTTAATTAAGTAATCATAACTATAATCACAAAACGCTAAATTGATGATAATTTGGCGTTTTTTTCTTAAATATGGGATATTTACATAAAAATTACATATATATTAATTAAATTATATCGTTTTTGTTGACAATGCAAGAATTCAAAGGTATAATGATAGGGAAAATAAGGAAAATATCCTGTTTTCTAAATTATTTAGTATGTTAAAGGCAAAACTAGGGTAACCTAGTGACGCAAAGCTATAGGGCCCTACGGGGTAGCCAGTTGTCATATGAAACCGTCTATTTTTAAGTAGACTGGGATTCTGCGTTGACAATTGGTATTTTTTGTAAAAAAACCAAGTCATCGTGAAATTCCGCGATGATTTATTTTTTACCGAAGGGAGAGGAGATCCTTGAACACTGGTAAAAAGATTGTTCCAATTGCGATTATCATCATGTTAGTGGTCGCATTAGGCTTTACTTCAACTGCAGCTTTTGCGTATTGGCAAGACGTCAGTAGAGTCGGGAACGTCGTTATCAGATTTGATGGTGAAGATGCCAACTTAATCGTACAAGAGGTTTCGAGTCCATTTTCGGGAAGGTTAGTCCCTGAAGGTTACGTCTACTTTGAAAATGATGTAGATCAGGTCACGTTTGAATACGATGTCAGCATCGATCAAACACTCGTTCAGACGATGAATCTGAATGTCGAAACACTCAATATTAAAATTGGTGACTCAGATGAATATGCACATCTTGTGGATATTCAAGTGGGACCAGCAAAGGGCAGCTTTGAGTACGAAATCTTCAACAGCGTTGTCACTGTCACCATTGTAATTAGACTGATTGAACCGATTGATGCGGTTGAAGCAGCCGAAAAGGGATTTGATCCCAGTTTAGTCAATGTTGATGACTCTGAAGCAGCATATGAGATCATCAAAGGCGAAACAATAACATTTGATATATTGTTTAGCGTGACACCTAGAGTAACAACTGAGTAGTATTAAGAAAAAATAAAAATAAAAAATAGAAAAAGGAAATTTAAGGAGAAAATTATGAAAAAGAGAAGTTTATTAATCGTTATGTTAGTTATGTTAGCATTGGTGACCTCAGGGTTTACATATGCATTCTGGGCAGCTTCTGTTACTGGAAATAATGATACAGCAGTTGGTTCAGTGGAAATCGGTCAAGGTTCTGCAGTTACAACGACTGTACTAGTAGGTGATGAAACAAGTGCTGGATTATTAGTTCCAACAGGATATCAAAATGGTACTACTACATTTAATCAAATTACATTAACATTTGATGTTGATTGGACAGCGGATGCTAGTGGCGCTGCAGGTACAACAGGTACTTTAGTTGTTGATGTTGTTGAAACAAGTTTTGATATTTTAGATGATTTGGATGTAACAACAGGATTAACTGATGTTCAAATTGACGCAATGTTCGATGTTGTTGTAACATCTGGGAATAATGCATCTATGACTATTGGTGGATCACAAGCGGTTGTAATTACCATCACTTTTGCAAATGAACCAGCCTCTTCAGCTATTTATGATGCAGTTGCTAATGGAACATTCGTATTTGATGTTACATTTACTTTAGGTTCTATCGTATTGCCATAGTAGCATCTTTTTAATGACATATGAAAAGGCAGCCCGATAGAGCTGCCTTTATATTTGATTAAATCAAGTGATATTATTAAAGCCATCAACGTAACTGTATCAATTCAGTTATCGTTAAACTTATAACGTTAGTTGAAATGCAATAAAAAACCAAAAACAAAAGAAACATACACAAATTATTGATTTTATGGTATAATTTCCTCGATATACACATCAATTCTCGAGGGGAATGATAATCATGGAGTCCAAAACAAAACATATTGCCAAACAAATAGGATCAATTATCTTTTATTTAATTTCTGGATTATTGATTCTCTATATTTTGCTGGAATTATTTATTCCTGATATGACGATCAAAGTCTTTCAATTCAAACCCTTTGTCGTCATCACCGAAAGTATGGAACCCGTGATCAACGTAGATGACATGGTCATTGTCTATAATCCAAATGTTGATGAACTCGAAGTAGGAGATATCATCACTTTTCGAGCAGACATCAACTATGATGGCACAAAAGAAATCATCACACACTATATTTATTCCATAACTGAAAATACCGAAGGTGAATTAGTCTTTAGAACCAATCGCTATGGCAGCGATGTAGCTGACACTTGGATTTTACAAGAAGGCGATGTCATTGGTGTTTATGGATTTAAGATTCCTCAACTCGGTGTCTTTGTCAACTTTTTGAAGAGCCCATTTGGTATCGCAGCAATCGCGGTTAACGTCATTGTGATCGGTGCCATCGTGTATATCGTCAAATCAGGAAAGAAAGAAGCGGTCCAGCAAGAGAATAAGGAAGCTTAGGACGTGATCGCATGCAAGATTTTTTGACAACTGAAGAACTGATTCATCGACTCAAACTTCAAGATACAGTTGTCACTGCTGTCGATGAAGTCAAAAAATCATTAAGTCGGAAAGAAAAGGTAAAGAAAACCTTTAAGACATTTTTCTGGGTAGCTGTTGTCCTCGCCATTCTTCACACCATTTATAGTATTATACCTATGGTGGTTGAACATCGCGCGATTGACCTATATGGTGGAAATCGGATTTTAGCGATCCCCAATACTCAAGAACTTGATGAAGAATTACTAGGTGAAGTCATTTACGCAAAAAAATTCAAATTCGATGACATCGAAATTGGTGATCGCATCGTGATATATGGAAAATTTGGTTCTGATCGCTATTGGGTTGAACAAGTGGTTTCTATTGATGAATCAAGAAGAGAAATAGATACAACCTTTGGGTATTATATCCAAAACACATATAACGAAGCAGAAGTCATCGCCACATATGTTCGAAAAGCATCTCTACTAGGTACGGTGTATTATGTAGCATCAACACCCAGAGGATTTGTTTCATTACTTGCTATACAAGGTATCATACTGACCTTGATCTACTACTATTATATTCGTAAACAAGAAGACAAAAAGTGAACCTTTTCTCAGTGAAAGGTTCTTTTATTAGGAGTCTATGAAGATGAAAAAAACTCTTAAAATCATCGGTAATGTTCTATTTTATTCCATTTCGGGTCTTCTTTTTATCTCGATTCTTTTAGAATTATTTGCTCCCGATAAAACGATTGATATCATAGGATTTAAGGGCTTTGTTGTTGTTTCAGGAAGCATGGAACCGGTGATTAATGTCAATGATTTAGTCATTGTCACTAAAACAAAAGCATCTACGCTAGAGCCAGGAGATATAATAAGTTTTTATGCATATTTACCTACAATTCTTGAAGATGACCAAGGCAATACGATCTATGAAAAAAATGTGGTCACTCATTATCTAGGAGAACTTATTACCAGTGGTGAAGAAACAATCATTAGGACATATGGAACTGCAAATGCACCAGGAGAGTTTGATCAATGGAATGACATCAATGGAGAACCTACTGATCTCACCACAAATGATATATTAGGGAAAGTTACATTAACGATTCCCAAAGTAGGTTTTATTGTCTTATTCGCTATGATTCTCGTTCAAAATCCTGTTTTCTTAGCACTTGTAGTGACGAATATTATCATCATTGTCATTTTGATTAAAGTCATTAGAAAACCCAAGGGGAAAAACATATGACATGGCAAGAATTCATTGATCAAGAATTAAAGAAAACTTATTTCCAACAGCTTATTACTTTCTTAAAAGAAGAAGATAAAAAGCATTTGGTTTTACCACCTAAAGAATCAAGAATGGCATGTTTTAAGTTAACTCCTTTTCAAGAAGTTAAAGTTGTGATTATCGGGCAAGATCCCTATCATAATCTTGGACAAGCTCACGGTTTATCATTCAGTGTTGAAAAAGGAGATTATCCTCCTTCACTTAAAAACATCTATCAAGAATTAACTACAGATTTAGATCTTCCCTATCCCAAGACTGGCAATTTGATCGCCTGGGCAAAGCAAGGTGTATTGCTTCTTAATAGTGTCCTAACGGTTGTGGCTCACGAACCGATGAGTCATCAAAATCAAGGATGGGAGATCTTTACACTTGAAGCCTTGAAGATGTTGAATGAAAAAGAACAACCACTCGTGTTCATTTTGTGGGGTGCACATGCCCAAAAGTTTATTCCCTATATCAATACCAATAGACACTATGTTATAAAATCTCCTCATCCCTCACCTTTATCAGCACACCGTGGTTTTTTTGGTTCCAGACCATTTTCAAAGACAAATCAATTTCTGATCTCAAAAGGAATTGAACCTATCAATTGGAATCTATCCTAACTCATTTTTATGTATTTCTAAAGACAAATACAAAAAATATGGGTATAATACACTTGCAGAGTAATTAGAAAGCGTAAAGTGTCTAACCATGGGATGACGGGTTAGAACGAACACGTACGTGGCGGTTTTCTAATGCGTCCGCTGTAAGCAATTATAGTGGACCTCATGACAGGAGGTCTTTTTTCATGAAAACATATTCACCGCTTCAAAAAGTCGTTTTTGCAACATCTCTTGCTGCTGTGAGTGTCGCGATTGATGTCTTCTTCAAGTTTGTGTTGAACATTCAGTTTTTTGGTCTCCCCTTTTATGCGATCCCAGTGATCCTAGGAGGTATCATTTTAGGTCCTGGTTACGGTGCTGCCATTGGCTTTGTCGCGGATGCAATTGGACTTTTTATGAGCGGTGGAACGTATATGCCTCTTTACGCCTTAGGACCTGTGATTTGGGGATTTCTTCCAGGTTTGATCCTTTACAAACGTTATTCAGCATTTAAACTTGCTTGGGTAGTCCCGCTTACATATCTCTTTGTGAATTTAAATAATACACTTGCTTCCTTTGTTTACTTTGGCAGTGAAACAACCCTTAGTTTACTCGTGCTTCGAATGGCCTTAATTCCTTTTAATTCACTGATTATCTTCTATGTTGTTAAAGATGTCCATGTGAAATTAGCACCTTTCTATGAAAGGTTTACTTGGTTGAAGGGTGAAGCAAAGGCGTAAAATCACGCCTTTTTTCTTTAAGAGATACTAAAAATTATGATAAGATAGAAATGGTGATTTCATGGTAACAATCATTGGTGCAGGGCTTGCTGGTTCAGAAGCTGCATACACTTTAGCTCGACACGGAATACCCGTAAAACTTTATGAAATGCGTCCTAAAAAGATGACGCCAGCTCATCAAACTGGATCATTCGCCGAACTTGTATGTTCGAATTCTTTGCGTTCTAATGATCTTCATAACGCAGTGGGTTTACTCAAGGAAGAAATGCGCAGATTAGGATCACTCATCATGGAAGCTGCTCACTATGCAGAAGTTCCTGCAGGCTCATCACTTGCGGTTGATCGAGTGCTTTTCTCATCTTATATTGAAGATAAAATCCATACTCATCCCTTGATTGAAGTGATCCATGATGAGGTTTTATCCATAGATCCTAGTCAATTCACGATGATATGCGCTGGACCTCTTGCATCAGAATCTTTATCTATTGCCATTCAAGAACTCTTTCATCTTGATCATCTTCATTTTTTCGATGCGATTGCACCTATTATTGATGCAAAATCGATCAATATGGATGTTGCCTATCTTAAAAGCCGTTATGATAAAGGAGAAGCTGCTTATATCAACTGTCCGATGACAGAAGATGAATACCATGCGTTTTATGATGCAGTCATTCATGCAAAAAAAGTAGAAATCAAAGACTTTGAAAATAATGTTTTTGAAGGATGTATGCCTTTTGAAGTGATAGCAGAACGAGGTAAAGAAACCCTTCTTTATGGACCGATGAAACCGGTTGGACTTGAACAGGAAGGTAAAAAGCGTCCCTACGCTGTGGTTCAACTCAGACAAGATGATGCAGCGAAGAGCATGTATAATATCGTAGGTTTTCAAACCCATTTGACTTGGGATGAACAAAAGAAAGTTATTCATATGATTCCAGGATTAGAAAATGCAGCCATTTTACGCTATGGAGTTATGCATCGCAACACCTATCTTGAATCACCCAAAATTCTCAATGCTTCCTATCAATCCATAGCGTATCCCAACCTCTTTTTTGCTGGACAAATCAGTGGTGTAGAAGGGTATGTGGAAAGTGCTGCATCAGGATTAAATGCTGCATTGCAGCTTGCTTTATGGATTAAAAAAGGCTTCTTGAAGCCCTTCCCGAAAGAAACAATGATCGGTGCGATGGCACATTATATCGCAACACCTAATCAATCATTTGTTCCCATGAATGCGAATCTAGGTTTATTACCTCAGCTAGATTTAAAACACAAAAAGAAAGATCGTAAATCGCTTTATGCTGAGCGTGCACTCAATGCCTTAAGCGAATACATGGAGGTTCTTGTTTGAATCCTATTGACATGTTTTCAAACCATCTTTTGATCGAGCGAAATTATTCAGAGCACACGATTAAAAATTATCTTCGCGATATTCGTGACTTTGAACGTTTTTTATTGCGTGAAGAATTAGCAGATGGGCTTATGGATGCAAAAAGAGAACGTTTAGCGCGCCATTATCTTTCTTTTTTGGAATCAGCGAATTATGAAAGAAAATCGATTGCAAGAAAAATCTCCTCTCTACGAACGTTTTATGACTATACCATTGAGAGAAAACTCATCGACATCAATATATTTACCAATCTTAAAACACCTAAAATCCCTAGAAAATTGCCGAAAATTATTGAAGATGATGAAATCGATCATCTATTCAAGTCCATTGATCGCTTAAAACCTTTAGGCTTTCGTAATTATGTCATTCTTGATCTTCTTTTCAGCTGTGGACTTAGAGCAAGTGAAGTCATTGATATGACAATAAGAGATCTTCAACTCGAAAGAAAACAAATCTTAATTCACGGTAAAGGATCAAAAGATCGCTATGTTCCCATGCACGATCATCTGATGAATGATTTGAAACACTATTTAACCTATACGAGACCTATCTTGCTTTCTAAAGGTCATGATATTCATAATCTTCATGTCTTCATCAGTTATAAAGGCACACCTCTTTCAGTGAGAGGACTCGAAGTCATCATCAAATCCATCTTAGCCAAAGCAGGAGAAACCTATCATCTGCATCCTCACATGCTCAGACATGCGTTTGCCACCACGCTACTCAATCATGGTGCAGATTTAAGAGTGGTTCAAGAACTCTTAGGTCATGCCCATTTAAAAAGCACCCAGATTTATACCCATGTCACCAGTGAAACCATCAAAGAAAAATACAAATCCACGCATCCTCGAATGAAGGATGAAAACGAAAAAAAGACATAAGGAGATTTATATGCGTAAATTTGAAATTGTAACTACGTATGCCCATTTGAATCCAATCATTCCCAAAAGAGCTACTGAAAACTCTGCAGGTTATGATCTATCAGCCATTGAAGATGTCACGATCAAACCCAAAGAGATCAAACTCATATTTACAGGTGTAAAAGCATTGATGCCAAAAAACGAAGCACTTTTCATTTTCCCGCGGTCTTCATTAGCCATCAAAAGGGGATTGATCATGTCCAATTCTGTGGGTGTTGTAGATTCTGATTACTATGGGAATCCAGATAACGAAGGACACATCATGGTTCCGCTTCTAAACATTACGGATGCTTTAGTCACGATCAAGAAGGGTGAACGCATCGCTCAAGGAATCTTTATGCCTTATTATAAGACAACCGATGATGAAGTAGGACAAATCGCACGACTTGGTGGATTTGGTAGCAGTGGTCACTAAGAAATACCCATCAAAAATCCACAATAATGCAGTTTTTTGTCTTGCAAATATACCCTAAATGTGTTATATTTAATAAGGCTATGAAAATAAGCATGTACCATGTTTTCTCATCCTAGTGCCAATATGGTGGATGATTTTAAAGTGGTGCAGAAGAAAAAAACGAAAAAGGAGATATAAAATTATGGCAGTCGTTTCAATGAAACAATTATTGGAATCAGGCGTACATTTTGGACATGCAACACGTCGTTGGAATCCTAAAATGGCACCCTACATCTTCACTGCACGCAATGGGATCTATATCATTGACCTAAAGAAAACAGCTGAAGAAATCGAAAAAGCGTATCAAGCGCTTTTACAAATCGTTCAAGATGGTGGTAAAGTTCTATTCATCGGTACGAAAAAACAAGCTCAAGAAGCTGTCAAAGAAGAAGCATTACGCACCGGTCACTTCTATGTTGACCAACGTTGGTTAGGGGGAACCTTAACAAATTTCAAGACCATCAGACGCCGGATTAAGAGATTACAAGATCTCTATAAGATGGAAACAGATGGTATGTTTGAAAAGCTTCCCAAGAAAGAAGTTCTTCAACTCAAGCACGAAAGAGAAAGACTTGAAAAATTCTTAGGTGGTATCAAAGAAATGAAGAAAGTTCCGGAAGCAATCTTCATCGTTGACCCACGTAAAGAAAAGAATGCAATTTTAGAAGCACGCAAGTTAGGCATCAAAGTATTCGGTATCGTGGATACGAACTGTGATCCTGATGATGTTGATTATATTATTCCAGCTAATGATGACGCCATTCGTGCCGTTAAACTCATTGCATGGGTCATGGGTAATGCTGTGATTGAAGCTCAAGGTGGTGTGGTTGAAAAGTTCGAAGATGAACCCATCACATCAGCTGCTCCACGCCGTGAACGTCAAGAACGTCCACAAGTTAAGCCTGTTGAACCTTCAGTCGCTCCAGAAGTAGTTGAAGAAGTCGTCGAAGAAGTCGTGACTGAAGCTGCACCAGAAAAACTTTCTGTTGAAGCACTTGAAGCCATGACTGTTGCTGAATTACGCGCCCTTGCCAAAGAACGTGGAATTACTGGAACTTCAACCCTTAAAAAAGCAGAACTGATCGAAGCACTCAAATAATTGCTAAAAAAGGGGATTAATCGTCCCCTTTAATTTACAAAAAATAAAGTATAATAAAATTGAAAACACGAGGAGGAATTAAATCATGGCTGTTACAGCACAATTAGTTAAAGAACTAAGAGAAAAAACAGGTGCCGGCATGATGGATTGCAAAAACGCACTTGAACATACGGATGGCAACATTGAACAAGCAATTGATTATTTAAGAGAAAAAGGTATTGCAAAAGCAGCGAAAAAAGCAGGAAGAGTCGCTGCAGAAGGACTATGCTCATTTGCCATTCATGGGAATGAAGCAGTGATTTTTGAGCTCAATTCAGAAACCGACTTTGTGGCAAAGAATGCTCAATTTCTTGAATTATTAGATACAGTTGGACAAGCATTACTCACTTCAAGTGCTAAAAATGATGAAGAAGCACTTCAAGTGATTGTCAATGGAAAAAATATTGAAACACTCCTTGCGGATGCAACTGCAACCATCGGTGAAAAGATTTCACTACGCCGCGTTAATCGCGTCACCAAGACCTCTGAACAAGGATTTGGCGCTTACAAGCATATGGGCGGTCGTATCGCAGTCTTAAATGTGCTAAATCCAGCCAATGACGATGTTGCCAAAGACATCGCGATGCACGTTGCTGCACAAAAACCTCTTTATCTTGACCGCACTCAAGTAGACCAAACTTTACTTGAACATGAAAAGCACGTCTTAACACAACAAGC
>QZKD01000023.1 GCA_003605085.1 Acholeplasma sp.
AATATATGGTATTAGACCTCTATGGGTTGGATATGATCCATGGAATTCTCAATATTGGATTAAAGAAATGGAAGATTTAGGATTTAATATGGATAAAGTAAGACAAGGCATCTATTCGTTGTCCGAACCTATGAAAATCTTGGAAGCTGATCTAAAGAACAACCTGGTAAATTACAATAATAATCCAATCATGAAATGGTGTCTATCAAATACACAAGCGAAAGTTGATTTAAATGGAAACATACAACCATCAAAACTTAACTCTAAATACAAACGAATTGATGGTACAGTTGCTTTAATCATTGCATATGTTATTCTTAATAGATATAAAACAGACTATGAGAACATGTTATAAATACAAAATTACTTGTATTTGAATAAAAAAAATGCTAGAATATAAAGACAAGAGAGGTGTCTGTATGGATTTAGAAAAAATCAAAGAGATAGAAGATATGATTTTTGAATTAGGTCTTGAAGACAAAGAAAAAGAAGAACTATCTATTGGTTCATTTGATGGTAAAAACAAGGACCAAGAAATTATATTTTCAGTTAATTCAATTTAAAAAAGAATGCTCAAATTAAGCATTCTTTTTTTGTGGCTGAATTATTGGCATTGAAGAAATCAAAGTTTTGCCATTATTATTCTCAATGATTTTTACTGCTGACGAAATCTCAAATGTAAGATTTACAGAATGATGTATAGATAATACCAAATCTTGAAGAGTCTGATCATCTTCTAGGTTTTTTATTTTAAGTCCCACATTCTTACACCAAGTATGGTTAAAATGTCTTGCGTGGAATTTTGAATCTTGATTTTCGTTTAGTTTATTGACAATATTGTTTATAAGCTCATCTTTATTTTCTTCATCTTTTAGCATGCATTTTGATAGCCATTCTTTAACTAATATACCAGATAAATCAATGGCATTTATTACTGTTTTATAATCTGCTTTATTATATTTATCAAGGAGAATTTTCCAATAAAAATACGACTTGGAATCTTTAGTCAACTGCTCTTGAGCTTCTTCAAATTCTTTTTTAATGTTAAATGCAGGAATACCACCAAACTGAGGATCAATAGGTCCTAGACTAGAATGATACCCCATTACTATTTCTTTGGAGGCACAAGCTAACATAGTCCCGGCAGACATTGCCATATGTGGAACAATTACACGAATATCGGAATTGAAAATATCCTTAAGATAATTTACAATCGATTCAGTTGCTACAGGGTTTCCACCTGGTGTATGTAGAATCAGATCTAATCCTTTATCCCTTTCAAGGTTGTGAACTGTTTCCATAAAACCATTCATGTCGGTATCATTGATATCTACGTTTTGGTGTTGTTTAGTCAAAAATGCAGAATAGTATATGATAGTATTTCTTCCAGTGTATTCACTTAGTGATTTTATAAATCCACGTCTAACATCATCAATATTTTTTCTATTTTGTTTTATATCGTTTAATATTTCGCTCCAAGTAGGCATTTAAATTCCCCCTTCGTATGATATTTATATTAATTATATCATCATTTTAAAAGATTGTCACCCTGTTAGGAGGTTCATATGGGTCTTATTAAAAGGAAAAGTAAAACTGGATCATTTGATGCACTCCAGTTAATTAGTAATTTAAATACATTTTATACACCGTTTGGAACAAATATTTCAAAAAGTGATGTGGTTAAGATATGCATTGATAGGGTTGCGAGCCAATGTGCTAAGCTCAAACCAAGATTTATCAAAACCGAAAACGATAAGACAGTGACCGAGAAAAAAGGTCAACTGTCTTTTTTATTGAAGTATAAGCCAAACGAGATTATGACTCCCTACGATTTCATCTACAAAACGATTACATTGTTATTACTGAATGATAATGCGTTTATTTATCCAAAGTTTGATAAGAATTCAGGTGAACTCAAAGGTATCTATCCATTAAGACCAATTACAGTTGAAATGATTGTTGATAATGCTGACACCTATTTTATCAAGCTGCTATTTGATAATGGAGAATCATACATTTTACCATACGACAATATTATCCATTTGAGACGTCATTTTGGACAAAACGATATCTTTGGTGGTAATGGATCAAGTGGTGATCATGAGGCTATTCTTAAAACAATATCAATTAATGATAGCTTGTTACAAGGGATTGATAATGCAATTAAATCCTCCATGCAGATTAAAGGTATTGTTAAGATGAACGGTATGTTATCAGAAGCTGATAAGAAAAAACAAAGAGAACTCTTTGATAGTGCACTTTCTGATTCAGTCAACACAAAAGGAAGTTCTATCATTCCTATTGATCTAAAGAGTGAGTATATTCCTTTGGATGTTGATCCGAAATTAATTGATAAAGATACACTAGAATTCTTGCAATCAAAAATACTCGATTATTTTGGTGTCTCAGTTCCAATATTCACAAGTAAGTATTCAGAAGAAGAGTTTAATTCATTTTACGAGTCAACCATTGAGCCTTTAGCTATTCAACTTAGCGAGGCTTTTTCTATAGGCTTACTTACCAATAATCAATTAGAACGTGGAGAAGAAATTATCTTTTATAGCGAAAGATTACAATATGCTTCATGGAACACTAAAGTTACTGCAATTGAAAAACTCATGAGTCTAGGAATTATGTCACTCAATGAATCAAGAGCGCTACTCGGATTAGAACCTATAGAAGGTGGAAACAAACGCCTTCAATCATTAAACTTTGTTGATGCTGATAAAGCAAATCAATATCAAGTTGGAACGGAGGAACCTAAAGATGAAAATAACAGTTAATGGAAAGATTTCAGAAGATGCTTTAAAAGTTATTCTGGAAACACAAAAAGCAAAAACGATCATCATTGATGACTATTGTAAGAAGGAAAAACTCGAGTCACTTTTCTATAAAGACTCTGAGCTTGAATATGAATATCAAAAACAAGTAACACCAAAACCAAAGAAAGTAGAGACACGTAAGAATGATAAAGGAAACTAGATTAGCTGATGTCACGCTTCATGAAGAAGACGACAAGATGATATTAGAAGGCTATGCATTAGTCTTTAACAATGAAACATTAATAGGTGATGAAGAATATGGTTTCCTTGAGGAAATCGATTCAAGAGCCTTATCGGAAACTAAAATGAAGGATGTTCCTATGAAGTACAATCATATGGACTCCTTTTTAATTATCGCTAGAACTAAGAATCAATCCCTATCCCTTACTGTAGATAGTATCGGTTTGAAAGTACGTGCTGAATTATTAGACACAAACACCAATCAAGACATCTACAAAATGGTAAGAAGTGGATTGTTGGATAAGATGAGTTTTGCCTTTACGGTTGATGAACAAGTATGGAACCGAGAAGGTAGAATTCCAAAGAGAACTATTACAAAAATTGAAAGGTTGTATGATGTGTCGGTTGTGGATACTCCAGCATATGATGCAACTAGTATATACGCTCGTTCTTTAGAATCTATGGAGTTAGAACTAAAGGCTATGGATTTAGCTGAGCAGCAACAAAAATCAAACATTATCAAAAAACGTATCAAAATCAAAACCCAAATCTAAAAGGAGAAAGAAACTATGAATTTAGAATTAAGACGAAAAGAAATCGAGTCAAGACTGACTGAAATCAGAGGTCTTGTCGATAATGAAACAGATATTACAAAACTTGAAGCACTTGATACAGAAACAAGTGAACTTCAGGAAGAACGCAGTGTGATTGACAAGAAAATGGCGATTGCTAGCAAAGCGGAAATCAAACCGATCATCATTGATAACCGCACTCAAATTGATAAAGAAAAACTCGAAAAGCGTGCAGCAAGTTTGCGTGAAAGTCGTGTGATTCAAGTATCAAGTGAAGAAATCTTACTACCTGATCAAACTGCTTCAGGATTAGCACCAGTACCATTTGCTCAAGTTTCATCGCTTGTTGATCGTGTGAATGTTATCAATCTAAATGGTGGAGAGACTTACAAGAAATCATTTGTTAAGAGCAATGGTATTGCAGGGACTACTCTTGAAGGGCAACCTTACAGTGAAACAGAACCAGCATTTGGTTATTTGACAATTTCAAAAGTTAAGATTACTGCTTATACAGAAATCACAGAGGAACTTGAGAAATTACCAGCGATTCCTTATCAAGCTGAAGTGTTACGTAATATCAACATTTCACTTAAAAAGAAAATTAGCGAACAAATCTTACGTGGTGCAGGAACAACGAATACCTTCACTGGAATCTTTAGTGATGCAGCTGTCGCACTTGCTGATAAAGCTCCTCTTGAAATTGAAGCGATTACGGATTCCACACTTGATGATATTGTCTTTGCATACGGTGGAGATGAGGAAATTGAAGGTGGAGCAGTCCTTATCTTGAATAAGAATGACTTGCGTGCTTTCGCTGGTCTTAAGACGCAAGAAGGTCGTAAAGTTCATACAATTGATTATGTGAACAAGACTATTGACGGCATTCCTTATATCATCAATTCGCATTGTAAAGCAATTTCCGATAGCAATACAACAGCTGGTGAATATGGTATCGCGTATGGTGCACTTAAGAACTACGAAGTGCCAGTATTCTCACCAGTTGAAATTGGTAAGTCTACTGATTACAAATTCAAAGATGGAATCATCAGCTACAAAGCATCAGTGTTTACTGGTGGTAACGTAGTCGGCTATAACGGATTCCTTCGTATCAAAAAGAAAGCTGCAGCCTAAAAACTGAAGCTAATCATTGAATCGTAAAGAAAGGATTGATCTCATGGCGATACTAGACATTGTAAAAAAAGCACTACTTATACCACTGTCAGAAACATATGCTGACGATGAGTTATCCACTCACATAAGTAGCTGCAAGGCATACTTGACGAGTTGTGGGATCAATCCTTCTTACATCAATGACGAAACAAACCCAATGGTAAGTACGATCATCATTATTTATGTAAAGACATTCTTTGGATTTAAAAATGATGGCAGTGCAAAAGAACTACCTAAAACATTTGACATGTTAGTAGGACAAATTGCGTTAACAAAAGGAGCAGATGAAAATGTATCCTAACTCACCTAATATTAGATTGAAATTGTTAACTCTGAATCAAATACAAAACTCAATAGGTACATCCAGCTTTCAATTGCATTCCTCTAAAGAAGTCATCGGTATTAATTTTAGTATCACTTCGAATGAATATTATGAGAGTAAGCGTACTGATATCAAGATAGACTTGGCACTTAAAATTCAGAGTTTTCTTTTTAATCATAGTCAGTATGCAGACATTGATGGCAGTATCTATAAAATTGAGCGAACGTATCAGGTTGGACAATTCATAGAACTTTATTTAAGTAAAACCAATATTAGAAAGAGTGATATCATTGGTTACGCTTGATGAACTTGGATTTGCTATATCTGATATGGTTGATGAGTATGCTCAAGAGGTAATTCTTAGACTTGGAAAAAAACTTGATGAGACAGCAAATGAAATTGTGAAATATATCAAATCGAATGCACCAAGAAGTGGTGGATCAAAACCTTTTGCTGATTCATTCGTTGCTGTATCTCAAGGCAGTGGAATCAATAAATCCATCGTTATTTTTTCAAGTGAAAAAGGAAAACTAACACACTTACTTGAGTTTGGTTTCACACACAGAAGTGGTAAATATGTAGGACCAAGACCGTTCTTGCGACCAGCCTACGATATATTTACTCCAAAGATGCTAGACGATATCAAATCAATTATTGAAAAGGGTGATGGTTAATGCAAGAAAAGTTAGAAGCTTTATATAGTACATTAAATTCAGTCATTCCTGGAAAAGTATCCTATGGAACGAGAGTAGGATTAGAAAATGATCCAAATTACATTATTTATCAGGAAATAACCAATCGAGCAATTGTTTATGCAGATGACAAATCGATTGCAAAAATTGCCACTTTTCAAATCAGTTTAATTACTGAGAAGAAAGATTTGTCACTAGAAGAAAGATTAGAAGCAGCCTTATATTTTATGGGCTATGAATATGATTTATTGTCAGAATTCGTCAATGAAGATGGATCTATCAACAGAATTTATGAAATTAAACAGGAGGTTTTTTAAATGGGTAATAAAGTAACATTTGGTTTAACAAACGTGCATTATGCACTTGCAACACAAGCAGAAGATGGTAGCTGGACTTTCGCTACACCGAAGCGTCTGGAAGGTGCACAAGAAATTACAACTGAAGCCATCGGGGGAAGTTCACAAGTATATGCAGATGATAAAGTCATTGCAACATTGGTATCCAATTCCGGATCGAATGTCACGCTCAAGTTTACAGAAATTGATGAAGCCTTTAAAAAAGATATCTTTGGATTCTTAGAAGATACGAATGGTAACTTAGTTGAAATACTCAATGCAGAGACAAAGACATTTGCACTTGGATATGAGATTCAAGGTGATGTTAAAGCACGTCGTATATGGTATTACTTATGCACAGCAACTCCATCAGGAGACTCGAGCAAATCAAAAGGTGATTCAATTGAAGCTAATTCGATAGAACTTAGTATCACAGCAAGACCAATCGAATCTGGTAACAATCTGATTTTGAGAGTTATTGCTGGTGTGGGTGATAGTAACTATAGTACTTTCTTGACAACAGCACCAACTTTACCAACGTTTATCTAAGGAGTAAAACATGGAAAAAGTACTTAAACTTGGCGATAAGGAGTATCTTCTGCATTCATCACTATTTACGATTATTGATTATCGTAATGTATTCTCAACTGAGTTGTTTAGTGATATAAAAAAACTTGAGAAATCAAGTAGTAAAAAAGAAGAAGATCTTTCAACAGTGATTGATACGATCTTTAGGATCATCTATATACTACACCGACCATTCTACAAACAATCTTATAATGACTTCTTGATGTCGCTCGATTTCTCTCTTTTAAGCAATCAAGATGAATTAGAAAATCTGACGAATGCGATAGGTGAAATGCTCGGTACGTTTCAAAAAGGAACCACACCCCAATCAGACATCAAAAGCAAATGATGAAAATATCACCGCAAATATCATATTTAATCTTGCTCATTTAGGAATCTCTATTGAGGATTCAAAGTGGTTTGATTTAGAGATATACTTTGAAATTGTGGAATTAGAAATGAAAGTAATTAATGGAAAGCATTCATCTAAATATGCAACTCAAAGTGATATTGACAAGTTCTTATTGTAAATACTATTCGATATGATAAAATAGTTTTACATGGGCTATGCCTGTGAATCTTTATGGAGGTGATGACTTTTGAAAAACACATCAAAAATTAGGGTCATCCTTTCTAGAATATGATCGATAGCGAAAGTTATTTGATTAATAGCTAGAATCGTTTGATTCCTAGTCAAACTCTTTTCATAGAGTGTCTAAGGTGCAACTTCGGTTGTGCCTTTTTCTATTCAATAAATTTACACATTAATTGATGTGTTTTCTAAATGCTGGAGGTGAGTATAAATGGCAGAAACAGTCAAAGGATTAAACATTAAATTAACACTTGATGGTAAAGATCTAGAGAATGAACTCAATGGTATAAAGAAAGATCTCAAAGAACAAAATAAAGACCTTAAAACCATTAATACTAACCTGCGTTACGATAGTTCAAATCTAGAACTTTGGAAATCAAAACAAGACAAACTTAACAACATATTATCGACAACTAAAAAGCGACTTGACGCTCAAAACGCAGAACTTGAACAAGCTAAAAAGGCTGTTCAGATTGGCGATATGAGTCAAGAAGAGTTCAATAAACTCAAACGCAATGTACAATACACAGAAGCTGAGATATCAAAATTAAATAATGAGCTTGGTAAAACCAATAGTAAAATCAAAGAATTAAGTAATGCTAAATTTGATAAGATTGGTAAACTTGGTTCAACACTCACAAAATCTTTAACGGTTCCTATTTTAGGAGCCGTTTCTGCTTTAACAGCATTTTCGGTCAAAGCAGCATATACTGCTGATGAAATTGGAGATACAGCTCAAAAGATAGGTTTAACTGCAGAAGCATTTCAAGAGTGGAATCACGTTGCTACCATTATGGGTGTATCGACAGAAAGTCTTAATAAAGGATTTATTAAAGTCAATGGTATCTTAGGTGATATAGCAACTGGTAATGCGGACAAAGTTGTGGATAGTTTAGCTTTGATCGGATTAACTGTTGATGATCTAAAAGGCAAGAATGCTGATGAGGCATTTGAAATTATTAGTGAAGCATTAAGTAAGGTTGAAGACGAAGCCTTAAGAGTTGGTGTTGCTAATGAATTCTTTGGAGAGAAAATTGGAACTGAACTTATACCTATTCTTTCCAGTGAGATTTCTACGATTAACGACTTAAGACAGGAAGCAAGAGATCTTGGTATTGTTACTAATGAGCAAGCAGCACAAGCTGGTGAATTTACAGATGCACTAGATAGAACGAAACAAGCTTTATCAAGTTTAGGTGTAGACATCGCAACAACCATGATGCCAATTTTACAGGCATTGATCATCAAAGTAAGAGATGAGATCATTCCAGTTGTGAAAGATTGGATTGCAAGGTGGAATAGCTTAGATTCTGATACCAAAAAGATGGTTGTTACATTAGTCGGTTTGGTTGCTGCTGTTGGTCCAGTTCTAGCCATTATCGGTAAGGTTGGACCACTGCTTAACATCATTGCCATGACACTTAAAGGTGTCGGTTCTGCGGGGCTTTTCGCTGGTGCAGGTATAAACTTTGCGACGCTTGGAATAGGTGCGCTAATCGCCATTTTAGCGATGGCACTATTTCAAAGTGAAGAGTTCAAAGCGCTTCTTGATAGGCTTATGGAAACCTTTATGCAGCTCTTACCACCAATACTTTCTATCGTAGATGCACTTATGACTGCATTGCAGCCTATCTTAGACGTGATCATTGATCTAGTATTAATGTTGGTTGATTTACTTGTTCCAATTTTAGATGTTATTTTAATGCCACTTATCATGCAAGTAGGTATGTTTGCTGAGATTTTAGAAATGTTAGCACCTCTAATTACAACACTAGGAGAGATATTACAAGCTGTCTTGGTACCGGCAATTAAATTATTAAAAACAGTCCTGGATCCCATTTTAAAAGTTGTACAAAAAATCATCGAGTTCATTCAGAAAATATTCGAATGGATTGGAGATTTGCCATCAAAAATTGGAGACTTCGGTGGGAAGATAAAGAATGTATTCGGCAGTGTAACTGACGACATTAGTAATATTGCTTCTAAAGTTACGAGTGGCATTAGTGATTTTGCAGGAAAAGCTGCAGATAAAGTTGGTGGATTTTTCGGTAAGGTTGGTGGATTTTTTAGTGACACATTTAATCTAAAAGGATCAAGCACAGTCAACAACTCCAATTCGAATTCGTCAACAAGCAACACAAACAATATCACCATCAATACGACATCTCCGACATTCGATATAGACTCCATCAATAGAGCTTTAGGAGGTAATGTGATTTGATTAGGCAATTTTATATAGAAAACAAATATGGTGACACTTACTACTTTAACTATAAAAATCAAACACACATCTCTCAAGTAAGTGGATTAGGGTTTGCTCTCGATTCCAAGTATTTAGAATATCATAACCTTTTTTCAAGGTCAGAATATAAGATTCCACTTTCAGAAATAACGACAACACTTGTATTCTTAAAAGGTTATATAGGATATAAAGCCTTTGTTGATTTCATTAGTAAAAGTGGTGACGACCTAAAGTTATATTATCAAACAGATGCATTTAAGGCATATTGTTTTGTTGATGTAGCAAGCCTAACGAAAGCAGAACTCATTTCGGGCACATTACAAAGTACTATTGTTTTCAAAAAGTTATCACTATGGCTAAGAGAAAAGACTTATGAAATCATAGCAAATGGAACTGCAACCGGCAAAGTATATCCTTATATTTATCCATATCACTATTCAAGTTCATATGAGGGAAAAACATTTATCATTAATGATGGATTGGATGATGCACCTGTTGTCATAGAAATGCTTGGAGATGTAATTGATCCTGAAGTTATAGTCAAGAAGAGCGGAGAGATTGTGGCAACTCTAAGGTTATACATAACTGCTGATAATGCTTCTATTGTAGTTAACGCTATTCCAAGTAAACAGTTAATGACAAAAGAAGAATCAGGTATTGTTACAGACATATATGGATTACAAGATTTTGAAACGGATAATTTTATCTTTCTAGGTCATGGTAATTACGAGTTTGAGTTTAAACCAGGCGTTGCAACTGAAACGATATGTAAAGTAACTGTGCTTGAAGGATATTTAGGGATTTAATATGAAACTATTGTTCTTAGATCGAAGTACTTTGCAGTATAAAGATAATGCATATGTCAGTAAGCAATATGAGATCATTTTAGACATGGTTTTAATTAAGCGATCAACGTTTCAAGTGAACAAGACAGAGATTAATTGTGAAATCGGGGATATTGTCATCCTGAAACATGACACATTCTCATATATAGGTATTCTTGAAAGTATTGAACGATTAGATGATTATACAACGAGTATTAAATCTCTCGATTTTAGGGAGATTTTTAATTTGGATATCATTGCGACCAGTTTTAATGGTGATTTAGCAGACTACTTATATCAAATCATAACGAACTATTTCAAGAACAATTCAGACGCGAGACAAAATTTGTCATATTTAACTGTAAGTAAAGAAACAAGTGTAACAGGAAGTCTGAATTTTGAAACAGATAACATCATTAATATGTCAAAGATATTTGAACTGGTATCAAAGGGATACGGGATTAGTTTCAAAACAGAAGTCATTTATCTTCGAGGAAGAATTACAGGCATTAGGTTTAGGATTATTGGTGTCAATCAAGGAACGATCATCAAGAGTGATTTTTCATCAATCATGCAGATAGAAACCAATGACTCGACCAGTCAACTCGTTAATAAGGTCATTTTCTATCCGAGAAGTGATAATCAAACTTATCTCAATGCTAGAACGTTTTATCTACTAACAACTGGAGATATCACAGAAGATAGCTCGTCTGATCTAAGATATACAAGTGTGATGTCAAAGAGCTATTTTTATACAGATAACGAATACTTATCTCTTGAAACAAAAGCAAGAAGTGAAATGGTCACGTCAAAACTAGATCACAACATTACTTTTATGATTGATATGAACAATAACATTTTTGTACCGTTCAAAAACATTAATTTAGGTGATTATGTATCGTTTATTCATAAAGGTAAAACCTATGATTCAGTTATAACTGGAATTGAATTTAGAGATTCAATGAAATATGCAACGATAACGTTAGGAGAATACAGAGTGAAACTCACAGAAAAAATACAACTGCTCAGTAAAAATACTGGCAGTACTTCAACAAGTAATATCACAATTACAAATTCAAATATCGATGGAGGTGAATTCTGATGGGTCTACAAAAAATCACATTTGAAGGTGGCAATGTTACAGCTAAGATTGATTCAGACTTGTATCATTTTCTTTTTTCAAGCGATGTTGGCATTTTAAAAGGATTAAAGAGCGAATGTAGTTTTACTTTAGCAAACAACACCATTACATTTAGTGATGGATATGTTTCGATTTATGGACGTATCATCTATATGGAAAATTTGACAACAATCGGTATTACTCCTGACTCAAGTAAATATGGATATGTCGTTCTTGGGGTAGATAGTTCGAGTAACACAGTCAGTTTGTATTTGAAAGAACAAGTCGGGGGATATCCATCTTTAACGATGACAAATTTACTTTTAACTGATGGATTATATGAACTTGTATTGTGCGCTTATACAAAAACGACAACATCAGTGACTCTAACGAGTTATACACGAAAGATGATTAGTAATGATAAAGGACGTGTTGATTCATTAGATGATGAAATATTTAACCATTACCTACCTGTTAGAAAGCAATTGACCTTAGTATCCGCAGGAACTTATCGGTTCTCAGGTACAAACTCAACTGAACTGAGTCAAGCAATCTTATATGTGACAATCAACAATCATACTGTTATTACATTTCCTGGTGAGCAGATGTTCTTATTTATTGGATCTAATACATCAATTTCATATAGATATGCATCAGGAGATTATTCATTAAGCGTTGTTTATGAAAATGGAATCGTGACTTTAACAACCGGAAATACGACACACAACATTACCAGTGTGTTTATGAAAAAATAGGAGGAAAATAAATGGCAACAATTCAAATTAAAAGAAGAACCTCAGCAGGAACTGGTCCTCTTGTAGGTACAACAGGCACTGTCAAAGCTGGTGAACCACAAGTAGATTTTAGTGGTGAACATCTCTATATAGCAAAAGCAGATAAGGTTGCAAGTGTATCTGTTCCGTTAGCGGAATCAGATTATTTAAAAATCCCAGGAGTAGCTAAAGTTGATGCTCAAATCGATACAAAGATTACGGCATTGAATCTAGGGACGGCTTCAACTAAAAACACAGGAACAGGAAATGGCAACATTCCTATATTGGATTCGAACGGTAAGTTAGCAGATAGCGTTGTCCCAAAGATTGCACTTACAAATACGTTTGTAGTCGCAAGTCAGACTGCTATGCTCGCATTATCTACTGCACAGGAAGGTGATGTTGCTGTTAGAACAGACTTAAACAAATCATTTATCTTAAAGGCAGCGCCATATTCAACGTTAACGAACTGGCAAGAACTTCTAACACCAACGGATGCAGTGACGAGTGTCAATGGATCTACAGGAGCAGTATCCATTACACTTGCAGGTCTAGGTGGTGTTGCATCATCTACATATGACACGCATGTTGCCAGTAATCTTCATCTAACAACTAATCAGAGAACCATTTTAGATAATGTAAAAATCACTGAAATAATCGATACGGATGGGATTGCTCTTGCTGCTTCTGAAGCTGCGTATGCCAGTGCGGTCATCACTGATGGTCTTGTATTTTATCCCATCATCGATACAGGTTATACACCAGATAAAATTAAGTATAAACTCGGTATCGATGCAAGTAAAATTCTGCAGCCATCTTCAATTATTGATGGTGGTACATATTAATGGCTATCATCAGAGTCAAGCGTGGATCCACCACACCAACAACGTCTAATTTGGCCTATTTAGGTGAGCTTGCCTTTGACTATAGCAATGAGGTGCTCTATGCAAGAGGGGTTTCATCTGTCATAAAAATCGGTGGAGAACTTGAAAAAGTGTATTTTTATCAAGGATATTCATATTATCATAGTTTATCCTATGCGTTTGATCCAGATTACATCTATAAAGTGCATGTGATTGCTTCTACACAAGGTTCATCTTTGGACACATCGGACACCTATATTTACTACAGAACATCTTCATTATCAAATTTACCTGGCTCATATATTAGTCATCACGTAAATACTCAAGATACTACGCATGATAAAAGCTCAGTTACAAACACCACTGCTCAATACATTGAGGATAGTTATGTTTCTGGACCAACGATAACAAGTGGTATTACAAAGGTAATTGACTTTGAAATATCACCGACATTTAAGTCCAGTTATCTGGATACCCAACAGTGGGTTGCATATGGAAAGAGTATAACCACATTAGCAGGTCAAGGAGATGGCACAATCAAGATGGTAGATTTTGCGCATTCCGTTTATGGAGCTCTTGCAGCGCTATACATAAACCCAGGTATGTCCATTGGTTCACCTGATAGTATCTCTGTAACGATTTATAGAATGAAAAGAAAGTAGGAATCAAAATGGCGATTATTAAAGAACTAAGTACGAAGTTTGGAATTGGGGCATCCTATCATCGAATTACAGCATTTAACATCAGTTATGCAAACAAGAAGATCACAATTTGTGTTGCGTCCTATTTATCCAAAGAAGCGAGAGCAAATAAGAATGAGCCAATAGAAGAATTGGACATCTCAATTCCATTTTCCGACTTCACATCGTTTTTAGATGTTAATCCAATCGTTCAAGGATATAAATGGCTAAAACAAAATGTCATAGGGTTTGAAGACGCAATTGATGACTATGATGTGATTGAACCAAAACTTCCTGAATCCATAGAGGAGGTAGAGCTATTTGAGTGATATATTTAACATGATTGAAGGGGTGTTTCCAAATACGGAGATACTCCTTATTTATTATGGAGGTTCGATCGCGTATGGATTAGACAGCTATTCAAGCGATAAAGATGTCACAGTTATCTTAGATGGATTTCGAGGTAACCTACATATAACGCTTGGCGAGTATGATCTATTTGTATTTGCGAAGGATCGTTTTATTCAAAGGCAGCAATTTGATGAATCCATTATTGCTTACCATAGAGCTGCTGCAGACAATGTAATGAGTATAGAACGAACACTTATCTATATCAATCCATCTTTTCAAGAAACGCTTAATCAGCTTCTAGTTTTTGAGGATAAGGAATTTATGCTTAATCATATCGCAGCAGAACTTGAATATGGTCGCATGCGTTTCGAAGTAAACACCAACTTTAAGTCCCATTATCATGTTTTCCGGATTAGAGGAATGGTTGATCATTACGAAAAAACTGGAAAGTATGAGCTTGTTGTTGAAGAACCTTGGTTTACTAAGATGATGGACTTTAAAAATAATTGGGATAATGAAATCGCACAAAAGTATGTGGAAGAAATCAAAGAACAATTGGACTACCTTGAAAATTACCGAAATGAGATGATTCATAATGGACTGGGATAATTTATTAAATCTATTTAGAATGGAAAATCTAATCTATTGGATAGTGACAATGGTTGTTGTCATTTTAACGACTATAAAACAGTTCAACAGACAAGAAAGAAACAATAAGTCAAAGAATGATGAAATCATGATGAACTTACAAAAAATCGAAAAACAGAATGTGAAAATGATCAATCTACTCGAACTTCATTCACAGGATATCAAGTCATTAAAAAAAGATGTCAATGTTTTAGAACATCGGGTATCAAGATTAGAAGATTCACAAGTTAATATCTATAAACACTTAGGAGGAAAAGAAAATGACAACACTTGAGATAATTTTATTGGTAATATCATTGTTATTACTTGCGCTTTATGTAACTTCAAAACTGGATAAAAACCAGTCATTTAACGAAGTGATTAAGGAAGTCAAAGAAGATTTGAAACATACCGCAGAGAATGTGTATGACCTGGTGAACAAAGCAAAAGATATTGTTTTTGATGATAGTGTTCAAAAGACGATTAAAGAATTTATTATGATTGTAGAAGAAAAGAATCAGTTAGCGAAAACCAAAGGCGAGACATATCTTAATGGCGATGATAAAAAGTTAGCTGTTATTTCTCGTTTAAGTGAATGGGTAAGTAATATAACCGGATCTACAGAGAAAGCAGTTGAATTTGTCGAAACAAATCAATCAAAGATTGAAGCGATCATTAATGACTACATATCATTTAGCAACAAGATGCAAGGAAAAGAAACCTTATCTGAAGCAGAAAAAATAATCAAAGAACAATTAAATAAATAATCACAGACCTCATGAACAGGAAATTATCCTCAACATGAGGTTTTTTTTATTTTTTACCGGCAAAACGGACCTTACCTCGCCATTTAACTAGTGAAGGAGGTTGATCTTATGAGTGATGATGTAAAAAATAGGATAAACGAGTTGAAAGAAAAAGGATATGGATACAAAAGAATTGCGAAAGAGTTATCCATGACTGCGAGTGCAGTAAGGTATACACTTGCAAAAATATCAGAAGAAGATTTACTTCTCGGCACATGCAAATATTGCGGAATCACCATGAAGTCTGTCAAGGGAAAGAAGAAAAAGGTATTCTGTTCTGATCATTGCAGATATCAGTTTTGGAATCAGAATCGAAAAGAGAAAAAACATCATGAAACGATCTAATCTCGAAAAATATATTTTATCTATGAAACCTATTAGATTAATTTATGAATCTGGAAAAATGACTAAGCAAGATTATCAAAAAGCAGAGTCACATTTAGCAGATAAGTATTGTATCAAAAAAGGTAATCTATACCGACTTATTGACTTGACTATACCTTCAAAAAGAGTGATATATAGTGTGTCGGAAGAGGAGGTAAATGATGATAAAGAAAACAGTAACAAAAGTAAACGCGTTACCCAAGTTAGCGAGTAAGATGAGGGTTGCAGCCTACGCTAGAGTTTCAAGTGGTAAAGATGCTATGCTTCACTCGCTTTCTGCTCAAGTTAACCATTATAAGAAACTGATCCATGATAATAGTGAGTGGTCATTTGCTGGTGTATATGCAGATGAAGCGTTAACTGGTACTAAAGATTCACGATTGGAGTTTCAAAATTTACTTGAGGATAGTAGAGCGGGGAAGATAGATATGATCATCACCAAATCGATATCAAGATTTGCTCGAAACACAGTCATTTTATTAGAAACCGTTAGAGAATTGAAGTCATTAGGTATTGATGTGTTCTTTGAGGAACAGAACGTGCATACCTTGAGCGGTGAAGGTGAAATGATTCTAACGTTCCTTGCGACATTTGCTCAAGAGGAATCCAGAAGCACATCGGAGAACATGAAATGGAGAATCAAGAAAGACTTTGAGCAAGGTATTCTATGGGGCGGCAAACCATGTTTAGGATATGCACTTGAAGACAAACGTTTCATCGTAATACCAGATGAAGCTAAGATCGTACAACAGATTTATCAATTATACATTGCTGGATATGGTGCCGATACAATCGGCAAAATCCTTGATGAACGAGGTATCATTCCGAAGAATTCAGCAAAATGGAATAGATCAAGCATCATGACCATATTATCCAACTATAACTTCACAGGCGATCTGATACTTCAAAAGACATTTAGAGAGAATCACTTATCTAAAAGAAAAATCATCAATTCAGGTGAGCTTGACCAGTATGCAGTTAAAAAGAATCATGAGGCGATTATTAGCAAGGATCTATTTGATAAAGTTCAAGAAATAAGAAAACAACGAGCTGAAAGAATCAAACCAAGAATAAATAAAAAACCTCAAGCTTTCAAGGGCATGATAAAGTGTGGGATTTGTGGTAAAGCATATACACATAAATCTACACCTCATAATGAAATCTGGAAATGTTCACTTTCAGTAACGAAAGGAATAGAAGCTTGCCCATCTAAACAAGTACCAGACAGAGAAATTAAAAAAGCTGCTAAAACAATATTGAAAATTAGATCCTTTGATGAAGAAGTATTCAAATCAAAAGTTAAGCAGGTAATCGTGATACCCGAAAACAATCTTATTTTTCAATTTAAAGATGAAACAAGTGTTGAACAGACTTGGAACAAAAGCTCAAGAAGTGAAACTTGGACGCCTGAAATGAGGGAAAAAGCAAGAATCAGAGCACTTAAACAACATAAAGGAGGTGTTCATCATGGCTAAGGTTACAGTCATTCCATCTACGATTCACCCATTAACACAAATGCCACTTAATCAAATGGCAGTTAAGAAAGTCGCAGCCTATGCGAGAGTTTCTACCAACTCAGACGAACAATATACTAGCTATGAAGCTCAAGTCACCTATTACAAGAAGTTTATAGAAGATAAGCCAGATTGGGAGTATATTAACGTTTATGCAGATGAAGGTATCTCTGGGACTAATACAAAAAGACGTGTAGGCTTTAATAAAATGATCGCAGACGCATTAAATGGAAAGATAAATCTAATCATTACTAAGTCCATATCAAGATTCGCAAGAAATACATTAGACACCATATCTTATGTTAGAAAACTAAAAGATAACGGTGTTGAAGTGTTTTTTGAAAAAGAAAATCTCTGGACGCTAGATCCCAAAAGTGAACTCATATTAACGATCATGGCATCAATCGCTCAAGAAGAATCACGTTCAATCAGTCAAAACGTGACATGGGGTAAGAGAGTCGGCTTTCAACAGGGTAAAGTTTCATTTGCTTATAAATCGTTTCTAGGCTATAAGAAAGAAGATGAAAAGATTGTGATTGATGAAGATCAAGCAGAGATTGTCAAAATGATTTATAAGATGTTTTTGGTTGAAGGAAAGACTGCAACAGGCATAGCAAACTATCTAAAGTCAAAACACATCAAAACGCCAACAGGAAAAACAACTAACTGGACAAAGAATACTGTAAACTCAATACTTACCAATGAGAAGTATAAAGGTGATGCACTGCTTCAAAAGACATTTACTGATAACTATCTCGATCATAAAATGGTTAAGAATAACGGACAAATTCCTCAATATTACGTTGAAAATAGTCATCCAGCGATCATTGACAGAGATATGTGGGAACTGGTTCAAATTGAGCTTGAACGAAGAGATAAAATTGGTGCTAAGTACTCATCATCTGATGTATTCGCATCGAAACTCATCTGTGAAGATTGTGGTGGATTCTATGGCAAAAAGAAATGGCACTCCAACAGTAAGTACTCAAGGTTCGTTTATCAATGTAATAACAAGTTCCATAAGCATAAAGAAAAATGCCAAACGCCTAATTTAGCAGAGGAAGACATTAAACTTAAATTTATTAGTGCTTATAATCTTTCAATGGAAGATAAAGAAAGAATCATTGAAGATACATACGAAGTCATTGCACTATTAACTGATACTAAAAAACTCGATGATGCTATCATTGAAATTGAAGAAGATATCATGGTAACTTCAGAAATTGTGAGTAGACTTGTCAATGAAAATTCAAAATCAGACATAGCGTTAGAAGATTACAATAAAAAGTATGAGGAGTTATCCAATCGATATGACAAACTTAAAAACAAACATACAGACTTGTTAAACGAAAGAAATGAAAAAGAAGGACAAGCACTTATAATGAAAGCTTTTATAAAAAACTTATCAGAGTCAGAAGATGAGCTTGATGAATGGAATGAGCGTATTTGGATGTTATTAGTTGAACGAGCAACGGTTCACAGAGATTCGAGCATAACATTTAGGTTTCATAATGGAAATCAGATAAAGACTTATTAAGTTACCTATAAAAAAGGTGGCTTTTTATTTATTATTTTTTTGAGAACGAGGTTTATTAAACCTAAATTACATATTTGTTGCAACAGGAAAATCCGGTAAGTCAAAATAGATTAAGTTAGATGAAGTCGATATAACTCAATTGGAGATATACAATCGCGGGGGTGACATGGGAAAGTTGTTATAACTTTTCGAGTATTTTTGACTTCTCCCTTCAGGTCTTTTAGATCATTACCTGTTTGGTGACTGCTCTCTAATTTGCCTTTATGTCTGGGAATGTAGGTCATACAGTGTCATGCTGATATTGTGATGATTGAGAGTGTTCCCAAATTGAGTAGCTTGAGGATGTCCTATATTGACATTTATATTTGTAAATTAAAACTGTAATGCACATTGTTTGTAATCCGAAATTTCGACTCCCATATAATTGTATTTGAGTAATAAAAATACGACTCACTACACTACTTTGATAGAATCATTATCATATAGCGTTTTTGTTTTGAATAAAAATAATATATGTGTTCGCTCTTCCCATGTGCATTTACATAGGTCAACTACATGTTGGCTATATGAGTAAAGGTATAAAAATGAATTGATACACATGTTTAAAATGTTGCATATGTTACATTATTGTGATATTATGTTTATTGAGTTATTTGAAACGATTTCAGAAAAAAGAAATCAGGGGTTTACGATAAGTCATCTTATATCATGAAGGTAAAATACTCTAATGCTGTATTATAGGGAGGATAAACGAATGAATCGACAAATCTACAAAACAAAGAACGTTATTTTCGAAGCACTTCTTAGAAAAATGCAAGTGAAAAACTACCATGAAATTACAATTATTGAAATCACAGAAGATGCTGATGTGGCTAGACTTTCTTTTTATAGACACTTCAAAACAAAAGAGGATATTATTCTTTTTAAGTTTAAAGATATTATTGATAAAATTGTAAGAAAAATTTTTGCCACTGGTATGGATATTCCAAAAGAAATTTTAGAATTGATACTTGGAGTAATCGAAAGTTATAAGTCTACATTCAACGTGATTATCAAACATAATCTATATGGGTTAATCGTTCAATCCTTTAGTTCAGATATTAGAGTAATCACAAAAAAAATAACCAATCTTGAAGATTCTGACGCTTATCTACTAACATTTTATGAGGGAGCACTTATAAATCTTTTAATTGAATGGGTTAGTAATGAAAATGCAGTTTCAAAGAATGAGTACTTGAAAATTATTGATAACATTTTCAATAAACAACGACTGTTGCTAAAAACTAATAATATATAGGTGATACATTTATGAATAAATTAGGAATCTGTTTGTCAGGTGGTGGTGCAAGAGGTGCATATCAAATTGGCGCATTACAGGCACTTAAAGAATTAGGAATCTTAGATAGAACTGTAGCATTTTCCGGTGCTTCAATCGGCGCAGTGAATGCCACGTTTGTTACAACCGATGCAATGGATATTGCGAAAGAACTATGGTTTAATGTTCCAGAAAATCCTTTAGGCGATAGCCCATCAATAGTTAATACGCTAAGAGATCAAAAACTTAAAGTCATTGATAGTGGTTTATTTTCAATTAAGAAACTAAATCAATTGCTAGAAGAAAACATTGATTTTGATTTACTAAAAACCAAGGACATTTTTATTGCGGTCGCTGATACAGGAGATGCTGAAAAAGGGATAATTGATTTGTTAAGATCAACAATCGCTCATTATATTCAAAAGGATTCCAAAATCCAATATATTCCCCTCAAGGGACTCAACAAAGAATTACAGATTGATACAGTGGTAGCATCCTGTTCAATTCCTGTTGTTTTTCCTCCAATTGTAAGCAACAACAGGAAATATCGAGATGGAGGGTATTTTGACAATACGCCAATAAAGCCTTTAATCGACTTTGGTTGTGACGAGATTATCTGCATCACTATTTCCATGTTGTCATCAATACGTTCGACAAGACAGAAATACAAAAACATAAAGATTCACGAAATAAAAGCAACAAGAAAATTAGGGAAAGTACTTGATTTTTCATCTGACCATTCAAAAAAGTCTTATGAATATGGATATCGTGATACGATGAGTTATTTTTCTAAAAATAACATAGTTTATGATTTTTAAAAGATTGGCTTTAACAATTTTTTAAACCGCTTTATTGATGGAGGTGCGATAAGATGAGTAAGCGATTAGCTATTGGTTTTTTTACTGATGTATTTTTTCCGATGATAGACGGTGTAGTCAACGTTGTACATAATTACGCAAAAAAGTTATCGATAGATTCAGATGTATATGTTTTCGCTCCTGACTACGGAGAAATTAAAAACCTTGACCAATTGCCATACAAAGTCATAAGGACTAAATCAATCAAAATACCTAAGTTAGATTATAGGTTTTCAATGCCAACATTTGATATTATCTTCAAGGATGATATCAATAAAATAAGATTGGACATAGTGCACATACATAGCCCATTTGCAATTGGTGTATATGGAATTCATTATGCGCGAACACATCACATACCTGTAGTTGCTACGCTTCACAGTCAATATAAAAAAGATTTCTACGAGAGAATAAAAAACGAATATATAACTAAAATGGCCACAAAAGAACTTATGCGACGATTCAATAAATGTAATAGATTGCTTGCTGTAAATGAAGAGGTTGCAAAAGTATTTTATGAGTATGGTGCAAATGAAATGCCCAGGGTTATACATAATGCAACTGATTTAGCACCGTTTATGAACAGCAGTTATATCAATGAACTCAAAGCAAAGTATCATATAGATTTCAGTCAAAAAGTGTTGATCTATGTGGGTAGATTGGATGCAATAAAAAATCTTGGATTTCTAATCGATTCACTGATTACCCTGAGAGATCTTCAGTTTGATTTCAAGATGATTTTTGTTGGATCTGGGCCTTATGAAGAAACGATGAGAAAAAAAATTATTAAGAACGACTTAAACGATCGCGTTGTATTCACCGGAAGGATTGTGGATAGAATAGACTTAAGCGCTCATTATAAACTTGCAAACCTTTTTCTACTACCTTCACTTTATGATTCATCTTCACTGGTTCAAATTGAAGCAGCAAGTCAGTATACACCAACCCTATTTATTGAGAGAGCAGTTACTGCTTGCACGGTAAAAGACGGTATCAATGGATATCTTTCCCAGAATTCACCAAAAAAGTTTGCTGAGAAAATCATTACTATTTTTGACGATGATTTAGAGTATATGAGTATTTCGAACAATGCATTTAGAGACTTGTATGTAACGTGGGATAACATAGTGGATAAACTAAGAGAGATTTATTCAAATCTTTTGAAATATGAAGATTAAAGAAAGGTATGAGTTATATGAATAGACGATTAGTCATTAATACATCAACTGGGGGATTGGATTATTATCCGTATCCGCACAACATTGAAATCCTTCGCATAAAGGTTTCCATCCAGGGACGTGAATATGAAGACGGTACTACGCTTAAAGCAGACGAGTTTTATCGAAAACTAAATGAAGACAGAAATCTGCTTCCCAAGACAAGTCAGCCTTCAGTAGGTGAAATTGTTGATATGTTCCAAGGTTATTTTGACATGGGCGTGAAAGAGATAATAGTCGTAACACTTTCTTCTGAAATGAGCGGAACTTACAATGTTTGTGTTCTAGCTGCCAAAGAATTCGAGAACAAGATGAAAATAATCGTCTTTGATACAAAGACAGTTTGTTTCTCAGAAGGTCTTTTCGCACTTGAAGCTGAAAAACTGCTGAATGAGGAAATACCTTTGGAAGTAATTGAGGAAAAGTTGATAGAAATGCGAAAAGCGAACACGATTTTTTTTGCCGTTGATTCACTAAACTATCTAGTTAAAAATGGTCGTCTTAGTAACGCTGCTGGTTTTGTAGGTAAAATGTTAAAACTTAAACCAATTTTGCAGGTGCAGGAGTCGGGAAAAATTGTATCAATTGAGAAGATTCGGACAACACGTGCTGCACTTCAGTCAATTACAAGTAAGGTTAAAACTTTTACACATGGAAGGCCTTATCATGCTTATATTCTATATACTGGAAATCCCAAACTAAAATCTTATTTTATCCAAATTATTAAGGAAGATCTCGGACTAGTTGATTTGTATGAATCACCATCAACCCCTGTGGTTGGGGCTCATGTTGGACCAGATGTCATTGGTATCGGAATCTTCCTAGATCATGATTCTAGTTTGCCTCACATCGAGAAACTTTAAGCATTAAATGGCAAATAATTATGGTGTCCTACAAGTCTTTGTTGTAAAATGCTTGTCATCATATGAGAAAGTTAATAAAAATTATAAGTGAGATACAATTGCTATGAGGAAGAAAGGATAATAATTATGGAAGTTATTCGTGTGAAGAATTTCACTAAAGATTATGGTTTTAATCGAGGAGTATTTGATGCAAATTTTGATATATACAAGGGAGAAGTATATGGTTTTCTAGGACCAAATGGTGCTGGGAAGACAACTACTATTCGACATCTAATGGGGTTTTCTAAACCAGATAGTGGTTCTACACAGATAATGGGGTTAGATTCATTTGAGCACCGAAGTAAAATTCTTAAATCAGTTGGGTACATTCCAGGTGAGTTAGCACTGCCAAGCGGGCTTACAGGATTTGAGTTCATTTCTATGATGAAAAAAATGAGAAACGTCAATGATGATTCAAGAATTAATCACCTTATTCAACTATTTGAGTTAGATGCTAGTGGCGATACAAAACGAATGAGTTTTGGAAACAAAAGAAAACTTGCAATCATTGTAGCATTTATGCACGATCCGGAGATATTAATACTTGATGAACCTACATCAGGATTAGACCCTGTGATGCAAGAGAAGTTTATCGAATTTATCAAAAATGAGAAGGCGAGGGGAAAAACGATTCTTCTCTCAAGTCATATTTTCAGCGAAGTTGAAGCATTGTGTGATCGTGTTTCTATTATTAAACATGGTCATATTGTGGATGAATTTCCAATGAGTAAGCTGAAACACAATGAGAATAAGACTTATGTGTTCAGATTTGAGAACAAAACAGATGCAAAAGATGCATTCGATAAATTATCAAAGTCAACTCAGTATCAAGTTGAATCTATTGAGGAATGTCAACTGAAAGTAAATGTTCACGACACTAATATAAATAGATTACTCAGTGATTTAGAGGGCTTGAAGGTTATTGATTTTGAGTATAATAGACTCACTCTAGAATCATATTTTATGACATACTATCACGATGAAATAAAGTTCGGAGGTATACAAAAATGAGTGAAATCACCATTAAGGAGTTAACTAAAGACTATGGACACTCACGTGGTGTTTTTAATGTCGAATTTGAAGTGAAAAAAGGTGAGATATTTGGTTTTATTGGAACCAACGGAAGCGGTAAAACTACGACAATTCGTCATATCATGGGTTTTAGTAGACCAGACAATGGGACGATAAAAGTTAGGAATATTGATGCAACAAAGCATTCAACAGAAGTGAAAAAATGGATTGGTTATGTTCCAGGAGAGATTGCATTTCCGGATTTGTCTACAGGAAAATCATTCATTGAATCACAAGCAGAACTTCTTAAACTAAAAGATTTTGACTTAGCAAATCGACTAATCGATATTTTTAAGATTGATTTGCGAGTTAATCCTCGTAAAATGAGTAAAGGTATGAAACAAAAAACTGCAATTATTGCTGGATTTATGAACAACTCAGACATTTTGATTCTTGATGAACCGACAACAGGATTGGATCCTCTAATGAGAGAGGAGTTTATGCATTTACTTGAGTATGAACGAAATAAAGGAAAAACAATCTTTATTAGTAGTCATTTGTTTGATGAACTCGAAAACTTGTGTGATCGTGTGGCTCTTATCAAAGATGGACATATTGTAAGTATCGCCAACATAAAAGAAATCAAACATCCAAATGAAAGAGAGTATAAGATTGAATTTAAGGACAAAGAAAATTATGAAGCATTTATCAAGTTGCCATTCACATTTGATAATTATCGACCTGAGCAAAATCAAGTGTTTGTTATTGTAAAACGTGAGGAAATCCCTATATTTATTGCATCGTTAAGCAAATATAGTCTTAAGTTTGTGATAGAAATCAAATATAATTTAGAAAGATTTTTCAAAGATAAATTTAATTATAAAGAAATGGTTGGTGTTGAATTATGATTAGTATTCCATTACTAAAACAGTCGATTAAAGCAAATAAAAATATTTGGATGATCATTACAATTGCGACATCGTTAATGTTGGCTACAATTATATTTGTAACCGGAAATATTAATGTTGGTGAATTAAGAGATTCGTTTTCCGAGACCTTTGCTAAGTCTGAAATAGAGTCACAAATTAAAGCTAATAGCATTGATGCATTTGTACAAGTTAATGAGACAACAGTTGAAATGTACCCTGAAGTCAAGGATCTTTATGACTTAACAACGTCTGCAATAGATCTCTATAATTCAATTAAAATATCAGGGAGCTTGTCACCAAAAGAGGACACGATTGCAACGATAACAACAGGGATGAGTCTAGAGCAAACTGAAAAGATGACTCCAGTTATTTCAGCTTTAATAGATCAATATGAACTTGCATCTCCAAGTTCGGAGAATCTCATTCCTTTTAAATCTTCATTTATCATTGAGATTATTTTATCAAATCTTGAGGTTGATACCGATGAACAAACATTGCAATTAATCCACACGCTTTCTGAGTCCATGATTGCTATATATTCGGTAAATGGCACATTGAGTAGTGAGGACTTGCAAACCATTTCAAGTAATATTGTCAGATTTTCTTTTGCTTCTCAAATTGATCAAGAAACAATGATTTTATTCGAAGAACACGGATTTTCCCCAGAAAAGATTGACACAATTGTGAATTCTGCTCTTTTGCAATATGTAGCTTTGACAAACAATGGTATTGATAGTGAAACTGCAAAATCCGAAATATCAAACAGCATTCTTTCACAGATGCCTGAAGTAGTTACAAATTCTCTTAATGAAATTGTGGATTTAAATATTGATCATCTTGTAGTTGGTACCATTTTCTTTAAAATTGCTGGATTATTATTGCCTTTAGTTTACGTGATTGTAGTTTCGAATAGTTTGCTTGCTGGACAGATAGATAGTGGATCAATGGCTTATGTCCTTTCAACCCCAACAAAAAGAAAAGTTGTGACTTTAACTCAGATTGCCTTTATGTTGTTATCTTTATTTATGATGTATATGATTATACTCGTTACTGGATTATTAACAATATTAATTATTAATAACCAAGAATTAATGATTACAAATAGCGATTTAGTGAAACTGACGATTGCAGCGTTTATTACGATGTTTTCAATAAGCGGTATCAATTTTTTGACATCTGCATGGTTTAACAAAAGTAAAAATGCAACAGGACTAGGAGGGGGGATTTCGATATTCTTTCTTGTATCCACAATATTGGGTCTTTTAGGATCTCCAGTCATTCCCTCTGCCATTCGTATTGATGCACTCAATATTTTTAATTATTTCTCATTAATCACTTTGTATGATGTTAATGCGATTCTTGAAGGAAATATTGATTATCTTAACTTGTCAATATTATTGGTGGTAGGTGTTGCAACATTTTTATTAGGTCATATAATTTTCACAAAGAAGGATTTACCGTTATAATTTGACACAATAATCTAAACATGAGGCTCAATACCCAACAATAATAAGATAGTTAAATAGTTCATTCTGACACAAAGTAATTGACACTTGAAATTTGTTCCATAAAAAAGTCTAAACAAAAGCATTTTTAAGGGTGCGTGAATTTTACTAAGGGTGCGTAAAAATGGGCTAGGGGTGCGTAAATTCTGCAAAGGGTGCGTAATTGTATTAAAATAGGTCATGCAACACATATAAAAAGCTCAGGTTTGATACAACAAGTGTCAGACCTTTTTTCATGCAGAAAGGGGATTTTCTCCTATCTGAAAAATAGTATTGCCTTACAAAAGTTCAATTGATGATTTTTACAGGTATTTCTATTTCTTAATCTCAACCTAATATCGACTACCTGACCATTTATACGATTACTTTAGGCTTTATTAGTTGAGTGAGTTCAAATTTCTCCTAACGAACAAGAAACCTATGAGAGACAATTATTTTTAATAGTTACATCAAAAACAGGATACACTCAAGAGCTGTTTGAGATTTGATAAATAAGTGTTAAAATTTAGACATGAAGTTGAGGTGAATTATATGTCACAAATTGAAATGTTTTGGAATCATTTTATCAAAACAAAGCACTTACCCGCTGGAACAAGATACATAGAGATTTACCATTTTGAATTGACTGAATATTGGGCAAATGAATTACTAAGATTAGTTTTGATAGGAAAGAAAAAAGCTACAGCAAGTAGTCTAGATTCTTTTAGACTTAGAAATGAACCTATCCCCAAAATAGGTGATTATAATATCGTGACTGATTTTTCTGGCAATCCTAAATGCGTCGTTAAGACGACACACGTAATGATTAAACCTTTCAAAGATTTAACTTTCGATATTGTTAAACGTGAAGGAGAGGATGATTCACTCGAATCTTGGCAAATTGGACATGCAAAATTCTTTAAAACTGAAGGTTTAGAATTAGGTTATACCTTTACTGAAAATATGTTAGTTGTTTTTGAAGATTTTGAAGTCGTCTATCAAATATAAAAGGCTTGAAAGCCTTTTTTTGTTTAAAAAGTGAATAAATACCTGATCTTGAACTAAGGAGTCTTTTTTATCCCAAGATTAACTGTAAAGACAAATGAATGATGTGTTCAATTTCACCCAACATTTAAATAATAGATATTTAAGTGGTTTTCACATTATTTCTTAACCGCACATCTAAGCTTAGCTGACCGAGCTCTAGGGTTGGTATGAACTTCATCGAGTGATGGTATATCAGGACCTTGGATTTCTTTATATATACCTTCTCTATAATAATGCTGAAATGCTTTTTTGATTAATCGATCTTCACCAGAATGAAAGGATAAAATAGCAACTTTACCACTCGGTTTCAGATATAAAGGTACTTTTTCTAAAAATTCAAATAAGGCTTCGAATTCGTGATTCACATCAATTCTTAACGCCTGGAATGTTCGTTGAGATGCTTTTTTAATCGCGTCCTTTTGGATGGATTTTGGTAAACGCATGAGTGCTTTTTCAATGGTTTTATGTAATGCTTTGGTGGTTTCGAGAAAATCACCTTTCAAACGAGCATTAATGATCTCTTGTGCAATTTCTTTTGCATAGATTTCATCTGCATTTTCAAGTAACATACCTTCAATTTCTTCCATAGACATATTTCTTAAACGTACACTAGCAGTGACACCTACACTAGGATTCATTCTTAAATCTAAGGGACCATCAAATTTAAATGTAAATCCACGACTTGGATCATCGATTTGCATCGAAGAAACACCTAAATCAGCAATGATAAAATCATAGCCCTTGGAATCCACCAAGTCTAGGTCTTTGAAATTCAAATGATGAAGTGTAAAATCTTGATCCGTAAAACCACTTTTCTTAAGTCTTTCATAGGTCTTAGGTAATTCGATTGGATCTGTGTCAATCCCGTGGATATGCCCAGTATGATTTAACTTTTCTAACATGGCTTTAAAGTGACCACCAAATCCTAAGGTTGCATCCAATCCTATTTGATGGGGTTTTATATCTAAAAAAGCCAATATCTCATCGACCATAATCGAACGGTGCATACCTGCAGGTGTGTTCCCTTTTTCCATGACATGTTCAATAATATCTTGATATTTATCGGGTTGTTTTTCTTTGTATTTTTCTTCAAATGTTTTTGGATATTTACCAGAATATCGTTTTCTTCTGACTGGCTTATTGGTTTCCATTGATTTATTCTCCAACTCTCATATTACCAAATATTGTATACATATACAAACGAGTCATCCTATTTCATAAGATATAATAAAATCATTTTCGATTATCTTAAAACGGATACTTGAGGCATTTTTGTCATATGATCTATAAAATCTAAGTTTTTCAATTATTTTTAGTATATGTGTTACCAATTCTTGTCGAATAATGTATTTCATGCTATCCTAAAAACAAGAAAAACCATACAACGTGTATCGATAGGAGAATTTTTACTGTGATCAAAATAGAGAATCAAAAGGAATCTTTCTTGGATTTATTTCAGCATTACCCAGTATTCACACTATTCATCGAATATGCCATTCTTCATGTGGATTATGTGTTATATGTGAATCGGTTAAATCATCCAAACTTAATCATGATGCATGTTCCACCCGCTTTTATCTTTGCGGGAAGCCCAGATGATAATGAAATTGAGGACATTCTAAGAATCATGAATAAAGGGGCATGGATTGTTTCACCCAACGTCACATTTGACCAATGGTTGGAGAAGATATATGGATCATGTATGCAAAGTCATCCTCGAATTCTTTTTGATGAAGGATCACTCGATGTTAATCATCTCAAACGCTATATAAAACCACTGCCTAAAGAATTGTCGATTGTTCCCATTGAAGAAAAACATCTTGTTAATGGGATGATCAAAGAAGAGATTATAAATCGTTTTTTTATAAACACATCATTGATGACTCATGGCTTTGGCTTTGCGTTAGTAAATGAAGAAGATGTTGTTCATGGCTTCGCCTTAACGAATTATCCACTAGCATCAACTCATGAAATTGAAGTATCATATCGTGTTGGATATGAATCGTTTCAAAAATATCGCAACCAAGGGATAGGAACCACTTTGGTATGTACATTTTTGATTGAAGCTATCCAAAGAGGTTACAAACCTATCTGGGATGCTGCGAATGAAGTATCTGCACATATTGCAAGAAAACTAGGATATATTGACAAATATCAATGGAAAATGCATCACATTATTGAACAAAAGACCAAAAAATGAAGTGGTGGATAGGTAAAAGTCATCCATTTAGTGTTCTATTTTTTAGTTCATGATTTCTCTTATTCCCAATGAATCGATATTTGATTGAGTAAGGTGTAAGTTTTTAAAAATAAATTATGACTTAGGGAGAATTCATACAATGAATATCAAAGATATATTGATTGAAAACCAGTTTAATGGAAGTGTTATGGTCTATACAAATGATCAAATTCTTGCACTTGAAAGTCTTGGATACTCTGATATTGAACATAAAATTCCTTTTCATCCAACAACAAGAATGAGAATCGGATCGATCACCAAGCAGATGACAGCTGCTGGCATCATGTTGCTTGTCAATCAAGGTTTACTCTCCCTACATCAAACGATCCAACCCTTTTTTCCAGACTATCGTTACAGTCATAGAATTACAATTCATCATTTATTGACACATACGAGCGGTATTGCGAATTATCCTGTCGATGGTGATTATTCAATGCTTAAAGATGAACCTGATTTTTATATGGCACTCATAAAGAACATTATTGATCCATATCCATTGCATTTTGAACCAGGATCTTCTTTTGAATATTCTGGCTCTGGATATATTTTTCTCACAAAAATCATTGAACTTATAAGTAAAAAAACGTATCCCCAATTTATGAATGAATCTATTTTCAAACCTTTAAACATGATCAATACTGGATTTGATGATGCACGTAACCTTGATTTAGCAAAAGCATATGATGGAAAAGACGGATACGTGTTTGATGCACCGTTTGTAGATATGCGTATTGCAGGTGGCGGTGGCGGTCTTTTCTCGTCAATGGAAGATTTACTCATTTGGAATCGGTCCATTCTCAATCATCAATTACTTGATGTGCCGACGATCGATTTAATGCAAACACGACATTTTGAAATCGATGAGAGTAATGCATCTGGATATGGTTTATTTTTAGCGTTAGAACATGATGCTAATCCACCTCAACACCTGATATATCACGCTGGAGGAGGACCTGGGGTTCAAGCGATGAATACATATTTTGTTGAACAAAACATCGGACTAATCATGATGTCAAACGTCAACGATAAAAAACGGTTTACTCCTGTAAGAGAAAAACTATATAACATAATCCGGAATTACAAAAAATAAAAGAGCTGAGCTCTTTTACATGGGTTTAAGGTTTTGTCTCAGTCGATCGATTATATACAAAAGTTTCTTTTGTTTAGTCTCCTCTTTTTTAACAACAAAATAACTTATTGCATAGGTTTTCTGTATGGAAGGTGACATCTGAAGATAATTTTTTAGAGCCAGTGCATCATAGGATATCCGTTGAATAAAAACCTCAATTGAATAGTCCATTGGATCGAGATCCGCTTTATCCCAACGACCATCGCTTTTGGCAGATTGAACTGCAAGCAATCCGGAAGGCATTATTTCTCCTTTGAGAATCAATCTTTCAATCGACTTTTTATTTTTGGTAGACCAGATGCTTTTACGTGTACGTTTGGCGAAATATTTCATATAAAATTGGTCATCGATTCTTTTGATCTGACCATCGATCCATCCAAAACAAAGGGCTTCATCTAAAGCTTGCTCAGCTGTCAGTGATGAAGTCGCTTTTTTCTTATCAAATTGAATCCAAATTCCTGGATGGTTTTCATGATGGTCACATAACCAATCATGCAATGCTTTTTGATCTAAAAATAGTATCGGTTCCATCAGTATCCTCCCTATTAAGCATAATGCCTTCCATCCTTTTTGTCAATCTTTGGTGACGCCATGATACAATAGTTTTGAGGTGAAAAGATGATAAAAGATATAGAATCCATCACGGATCAATTTATTAGTCTCAATCAAGTCGAAGCAATCGTCTTAGGTGGATCACAGGCTACTGGAAATGCCGATTCATCTTCAGACATTGATCTCTACATCTATGTAAACGAAAGAATCAATCCACAAATTCGTGAAAATTTCTTAAATCCCTATTGTCGATCGATGGAAATTGCAAACACATATTGGGAAGAAGAAGATGACGTCATCTTACATGACGGTACAGTCTTAGAAATTATTTATCGAGACCTTAAATCTTTTGTTCATGGTCTCAATCGAGTCGCCTATGAACATATTCCATCCAATTCATACAGTACGTGCTCTTGGTATAGTCTGATCCATTCGAATGTTCTATACGAAAAGAATCAATTGTATTCAAAGATTCAAGAAAGATATACTTTTACCTATCCAGATCGCTTAGCAAAGCAAATTATAGAACATGGATTACCACTTTTGACAGGGTCAATTCCCTCCTATGATACGCAAATCATCAAAGCATTCAAGCGTGGTGATATCGTCTCTGTGAATCATCGAATCACAGAGTTTCTAGCCACATATTTTGATCTATTGTTTGCCATCAATCACATGCTTCATCCAGGTGAAAAACGCATGGTTGAACATCTTAAACAAGGAAAGTACCTTCCTCATGAATTTGAGAAACTTCTTGATCATCTTATCCATTATAATCACGATCTTATCCCGATAGAGAAAGTTCTTCAAACCATCATCAAGAATTTACACGATCTTATTCATGAATTGAATTACTGATAAATCTCGTTCAAATATAACCTATAAAACCACGTTCTATGTTATAATATGAGCAATCATTTGAGGTGGTTTTATGAAATTATCAACCGGTATGACTGTGACAATACACAGTTACAAGCATAACAAAAAGCTGCACCGAGTCTGGAAAAAATCCATGGTATTATATCAAGATCAACATTTGCTCATCACGGCTAACAATCACACTAAAGTCATTGAAGCAGATGGGAGAAGTTGGCATACAAAAGAACCTGCGATTTGCTATTTTTATAGTGAATTATGGTTTAACATCATCGGTATGTTAAAAAAAGATGGGGTATATTTCTATTGCAATTTATCTTCACCCTATCTTTATGATGGTGAAGCAGTCAAATATATCGATTACGATTTAGACATCAAGGTGTATCCTGATGGACACTTTATCGTTTTAGATGAAAAAGAATACCATGCCCATCAAGATTCTATGTGTTATTCAAATGAAATTCAATCGATTATTGAAACACAAAAAAAATTACTTATTGAAAAGATTGAAAACAAGGAAATCCCTTTTTGTCTCACCGATATTCACGTTCTCTACGATCAATATAAAAGTATGATGAAGAAGTGAGGTTTTCACTTGAGACTTCTCAATACAACTATCAAAATGAGTTTGGTAGGGATTTTAGTCAGTTTAATCACTCGAGAACTTGGTCTTGAGTATTGGTTAACTGCAGGAATCGTCGGTATCTTATCGATTTCCCTTACGAAACGTGATTCCATCGTGTCATCGATCAAGCGGGTTGTTGACGCGATTTTTGCGTTAATGTTATCTACATTGATGTTTATCGCTTTTGGGTATACCTTTGGTATATTTGCGCTATTCATCATTATTTTTATCTTCAGTTCCTATATGTTGAAAATTCAAGAGGGAATTATTTTATCTCTGGTTTTAGTCACCCATTTGCTTGCTGTGGGAACATTTGATTTTAACATGATCGGCAATGAACTTGCCATTCTATTCATTGCGGTAGGGGTTGCATTAGTCTTTAATATTTTGTATCCTCAATCTTCTGAAAAAGAACTTGATCGACACGTCTCATCGATTGATCAGTTGATAAGAGATCACTTATTTATGTTATCCATCTTACTCAAAGACCCAGAATATCATGAAGAGTATTTTCGTCATTATGCTATGCTCGATCGAAAGATCTCAGACACGATTGATTTAGTCGAACTTGTCGATAAGGATTTACTTTTCGCCAACGATCATTCATATCTATCTTATCTTCATATGCGAAAAGAACAATCCTCATATATCAGACATATGTATAACCAAGCACTAAAAATTAAAAAGCTCCATCCTTTTGCATTACAAATTTCAGCCTATGTACGCACATTAGTCGACGATATTGGTATCTATAATCGTGCGATTGTTCAATTAAAGAAACTTGACCAACTCCAACAGTTCTATAAAGCATCACCATTACCTGAAACAAGAGAAGAATTTGAAATTCGTGCCACACTCTATCAAATATTAAACGAGATTGAATCCTTATTAATGGTGAAAGTCGATTTCCACCATGCATATCCTGAATTTGGAGAAAAACGCTCAAAATGAGCGTTTTTTTATGCTTTTGTTTAAAAAAGAATGTCAAAATCATGACAAAGGCATTATAATAGTGACAAAAGACATCGAAAAGAGGGATGAAATGATTGCATTTGTTAAAGGTTTTTCAACGAAGCTATCGCTTCAAATTCAGATGCTAATTTTAGCATTAGTGAGTCTATATGTGCTCTTCATAGGACTACAAAATCAAACGGATATCATCGATATTCTCCAAGGACTGCTACCAAAATTACTGATTTTAGGTGCAGTATGGCTGTTATTCTTAGGTAAAAAAATACTTGCTGCATATCTGGTTTTATTCTTCATGCAGTTTTCTTCTGGGGTTACAGATTTAGTCGAATGGGTTTTGTCATATAGTATAGGAGCGAATGACTTCTTTCTCTTTGATTTTACACTCATTGTCAATGCTGTTATTTGTGCATATTTAGCCATTCTCATTCTTTCGATCTTCTTGATCGATGGTTACAAGATTCAACCACTCAATATCAAAAAATCATCACTTTGGATATTATATGCATTCTTCATGCTTTATATTTATATCAATAATAGTTTTGCCTCAGTCATATTGATCACATTGTATCTATTCATTATTTATAATGCGAGAAGTATTAAAGCATTACTCTTCTTGATGGCATGCTATCTCATCAATATTCCATTAAATATTGTTGAACGCTTTATTGATAATACAGCGAAATTTGTGCGGATCAATATTTGGGTTGCAGATTTCTTGGGAATCTTTATTCTTTATTTGATCGTGATGCAATTCTTATCACTTCCTAAACTCAAAGTTCAAGAATAAAGGATAGAAAAGAACTTAAGATAGAAAAAAAACTGCGCATCTGCGCAGTTATTTCTTTTTTGGAGCGGGTGAGGGGAATCGGACCCCCGTCTCATGCTTGGCAAGCACGTGTAATAGCCACTATACGACACCCACATCATCGTGCTTTTTCATGATAGCAAATTATTTGATGACTGTCAAGATATGTTTCTTAAAAAAATGATGATTTTCGAACACTTTTGATGAATAAAACATATTCAATGGTCAAACTTACATCATGATAAAATCAGGATATTTATTATATAATAAAGCTAGCACAAAGTAAAAGGAACAAAAGGATGAAAAGAAAAACAAACATATGGATCACTTTAGGTAAATACTTAGCCTTCGCTTTTTTACTAGGGTATCTTTTTAGTTTTGTCATGTATCAAGGATACTGGTATCCGATCATTGATGGTATAAAAATGATTCCATGGTATGGTTGGATCTTTGGATTTATCTTGATCTTTTTCTTAACCCTTCTTATTCATGAACTTGGTCATCTTATCGCATTTTTAATCCAAGGGGTTCGTATTCGTGCACTCTATCTCTTCATTTTCGTCTTTTTCCGTAGTGAGACAGGGTTGAAGTTTACCATACAACCTAAATTATGGTATCTGATTGGTGGATTTGTCGTTCCTGACATACCTATCATCCATGATGAAGAGAGCTATCAATTTATGGTCAAAAAATTTGCTCGTTCATTAATCACTGCACCTATAGTCACCATCGCATTTATGCTGATTCTTGATTTCGTTTTTCTTTTAACCGTGTATCTCCATGCGTCTTCAACCACCATCGGTTGGCTTTTTCTAAGTTCTCTTTTCACCACGTTGATTTCGCTTGTTTATATCAAGACATTTTCTTTATCCAATCAATCTTTTTATGGCGATTTTGTCGCTTATAAGAAAATTCATGAAGATCTCGTCTTTCAAATCATTCAGATCGTCCAATATCGACAGTTTAGTTTGACCGAAGATGAAAAAACACAGAATTTTCTTTATGAAAAACTATGTCAAACAATCCAAGAAATCAAGTTAAGCACCTCATTATTCCATCAAGTTTTCTTGATGCAATACATTGAATCAGTGATCTATGAGAAGATGCCCAAAATAGATAAGATTAGCCTTCAAATAGAAATCTATCCTAAAAATCATCTTTATCGAACCCTTGAAGGATTAAGTTTGCTCTATGATATAGCTGCCTATCATTATGTAAGTGGTCAAGTCGAAAAAGCCTATTTAATTCTAGAACAAAATGCTAAAAAAGCGAGTCAAAAAATCGATGAGAAACAAAGAAAATATCTCGATCTTAAATTCAGACATATCCTTAATCTTTCTTATCATGAAAAAGAGTTGAACAATAAGGAGAGGGTTTCTATTGGAAAAGAAGAACTTTTCGCACCTATCTTGGACTTGAATAAACTTCAAAAAGAATCACATGAACCACTCCCCTTTCAGGAATGGAGTTGCCCAGTTGTCTTACTAGAGATTGTAGATGAAAATAAAAACATCACCCTGGGATGATGTGAATTGATGAGCTGGTGCCCCCAGCGAGAATCGAACTTGCAATTCAGCCTTACCATGGCTGCGTTATACCATTTAACTATAGGGGCTTTTTACTCAGGCAATATCGATTTTAACTGAAAAAATGGAATAAGTCAATTAAAAAATAAAAAAACATGGATTTCTATTTCATTCTCTAAAATGAAAAAAATGATAGATCTCTATGATATAATCATACATATGAAAAAAGGATGATCCACATGGCTAGAGCTTACCGTAGACCCCCAAGTAGAAGACAACGACATAAACGAAACATAACCTATATTTTTTGGGTGATTTTGATCGTTGCTGCAACACTTGTCTATAATTCACTTCAAGGTATCGACAATGGTCCAACAACTCCTTCCTATAGTGCGGATCAAAATGAAGATGGATTTTATTATTATCATACCGTTTCCTCTGGAGACTACTATTATTCTGCCAATAATCTCCTTGGTTCAGCATTATTTAGTCAACTAAATCAGATCAGCAATGATCATCTTGATCTTGTACGCTATGCAGATGCTAAAGTATTTTTGGCTTTATCCGATCTCGATCTCAATGATCCATCCAAAATATGGAATGTTTATAATGGTGACTTAGTGGAAGCTGCTTGGGATGGTGCATCATGGCATAGAGAACACGTATGGCCTAACTCACGCTTAGGGATTCCCAGAGTTGATGAATCTGAACGCAGTCAAGCCTCTGATCTACACAATCTTCGCGCGATTACACCCGCTATTAATTCTTCGCGAAGTGATCGTTTTTATTCGGATGGTAGTGGGGAAGCCTCCACCACGGAAGACGGAGGGTATTACCCAGGGGATGAGCATAAAGGGGATGTAGCGCGTATTCTATTCTATATGGCGATCACTTATGATTTCTTAATTTTAACCGATGAAGGTTTAGAAGATGAATCCAATCATTACACGATGGATGGTGTGAAGATGGGAAAACTTTCACTTCTTCTAGAGTGGCATAAAGAAGACCCTGTATCTGACTTTGAAAGACAACGAAATGAAGTCATCTACACCCATCAAAAGAACCGCAATCCCTTTATCGATCGCCCTGCCTATGCCCATCTCATTTGGGAAGGCAAAACGATTGGTCAACTTACACAACCCTCAGAAACAAATCACATCGATACACCTTATTATTTAGAGAAGAAGGTATGGTCCTATGACTTGTTATTCACTTAATCCTGGGACTTATGCCATTGGTGATCCTGCGATGTTTGTTAAAAAAACCAAAGAAGGCGATCTTTGGCTCAAGGTTTTATGGGATACCTTTTATCGTGATATGAACCGTTTTCAACAGCTTCAGATTGATGGAATTTCATTTTATATCACACGAACAGCAGAAGGTGATTACTATTATCAAGGGATCGGAACGGATACAGGAACACTTATGGTGATTCGGATCAATGATGTATTAGATGAACGCTTTCGATTTTCAAATGAACAACATGGTGTCAAATATTTTGATTGTGATCATGAAGTCACAGTCTGTGTCGATCGATTTAATCTTCATTTTTCAAATGATATTCACGTGATTACCAATAGTGATGATATGATCTAGCCCAAAAGGGCTATTTCTTTTTTCATCTTTTCAAGAATTCAAAAGTGTGCTATAGTTTTAATGTGAGGTTTATCAGCTATGAAAATGATTTTAAGACTTGTCAAACCCTATTGGCGAATGCTTGTCATCTCTTTATCGTTTAAATCTGTTGGCGCTCTTGCTGACCTTTTTTTGCCATGGCTGATCGCGTATATGATTGATACGGAAATTCCAAGACTCAAAAGTGATGCAAGTGCAAATTTGAGTTCACTTTACCTTCTTGGCGGTTTAATGGTAGCTATCGCTTTCCTAGGACTTTATTTAAATGTTGCAGCAAACAGAAAAGCAGAAATGATTGCAGCTCTTTCTGTGAAGGGACTAAGACATGATCTATTTGCTAAAATAGAACGCTTATCTGCCTATCAAGTCGACCATTTGACAAGACCCTCACTCATTTCTAGAATGACGACAGATACTTATAATATGTATAACGCTACAGCAAGTATGCAGCGCTTAGGTGTTCGAGCACCTGTTTTGTTGATCGGTGGTATTTTACTTTCTCTTTTACTAGATCCAGTGCTCACCCTCATCATGGTTGGTATGCTGCCTTTAATCACAATGATCGTCTACTATTCTTCTAAAAAAGGGATTCCACTCTATAAAGCAAGCCAAGGATTTGTGGATCAACTCGTCAGAAAACTAAGAGAATATATTTCTGGGGTTCGTGTGGTGCGTGCGTTATCAATGAGTGATCACGAAATCGAAGCTTTTGATCGTGCCAATAAAAATACTGTAGGTGCCGAGTTAAAAGCGAATATTACCATGGCGAAAATCAATCCCATGATGCATGCAGTCATGAACGTTGGACTTGTTTTTGTTTTAGTTGTAGGGGCGTATCGCTTAAGTGAAGGTCAAACACAGATTGGTCAAATCATGGCCTTTGTGACATATTTTACGATTATTTTAAACGCGATGATGTCGATCACTCGCGTGTTTGTTTTATCTTCACGTGCGACAGCCTCTGGAGATCGTATCGATGAAGTACTCAATATGCCCATTGAACTTTTAGATGGGACTGAGCCCATTGAAAGAAATGATAAGATTCCCCATATTGAATTTAAAAATGTATCATTTTCGTATAATCAAAAGGAAAGTAATTTAAAACATGTCAGCTTTAAACTTTATCAAGGGCAATCTCTAGGAATTATTGGAGCGACAGGTTCAGGGAAAACGACGATTATTCATCTTTTAATGCGTTTTTATGAAGTGGATGAAGGTGAAATCCTCATTTATGGAAAAAACATCAAGACGCTCAAGCAAGATGAACTCAGACGTTCGATTGGTGTGGTTTTTCAAAATGATCTCATCTTCGCTGATAGTATTTACGGCAATATTCAATTTAACCGAGATGGAATTACCGATCATGATATCGAGATTGCTACTAAAGTCGCCCAAGCCGAATTTATCTACGATAAAGAAGATGAAATGGAGCACCGAATGGCACAGCGTGGCATGAATCTCTCAGGAGGTCAAAAACAACGCGTCTTAATCGCTCGTGCGGTGGCTGGCAAACCTGAAGTCATCATTTTAGATGATGCATCCTCTGCCCTTGACTACAAAACTGATATGAATATGCGTCAAGCATTAAAGAAGGAAATGCAACATACCACTAAAATCATCATTGCACAACGCATTTCATCCTTAAGGGATTCCGATCTTATCTTACTTATTGATGATGGACAAATTATCGATTCAGGCACACATGATGAACTCATGAAAAGTTCTGCTATCTATCAAGAGATTGCTTACTACCAATTAGGAGGTGAGCCATCATGATGTATGCAGGAAAACAAGGCAGAGGACGAAACGATGGATCCGATAAAGTCAAGAATCGTAGTTATGTTTTAAAACGTCTTTGGAAATATCTTTATTTTTATCGCAGAAAACTTATCCTCGCGCTCTTTTTTACTCTGATTGCGAACGTGCTTTCTTTGGTTGGACCCTATCTGACCGGTGAAACCATTGGAGCGATGGAAAATGGCGTTAACTTTACCAGGGTTTTTATCTTCGCAGGCTTAATGATTGGTTTTTATCTTCTATCTGCTCTCATTAGTTATATCCTTTCAGTGCAGATGACCAAGATTTCCCAAAGTGTCACCTATAAGATGCGTGCTGATTTATTTGCAAAATTGAATCATGTGTCCATTAAATATTTCGACCAAAATCAAACCGGAGACATCATCTCCCGCATGAGTTATGATATCGATACGATCAATACCTCCTTAGCCAATGATGTTATCCAGGTCTTTACCTCGATCATTACGGTTATCATCTCACTTATCATGATGATTATCATGTCAAAAACATTGATCTTAGTCTTTGTCATCACGATTCCCATTTCGATTATGATCACGAAAGTGCTCTCCAAAATCGTGAAACAAAAATATCGTATTCGTAATCAAAAATTAGGTGAACTCAATGGCTTCGCCGAAGAAATGATAACGGGCCAGCGCACCATCCAGTCCTATGTTCAAGAAGAAGCGGTGCTCCACCGTTTTGATCAGATCAATGAAGAAGCAAGCACTGCTTCCTATCAATCAGGCTACTATTCAACCTCAGTGGGTCCTTCAGTGAACTTTGTTTCAAACTTATCGGTTGCTTTAGTCGGTGTCTTTGGGGGTATTCTTTATTTCTTCTCGCAAATCACTCTAGGGAACTTAACGAGTTTTACACTTTATTCAAGACGCTTCTCTGGCCCGATCAACTCACTATCTAACATCATGGCCGATATTCAAAGTGCACTGGCTGCAGCTGAACGCGTGTTTCATGTGATTGATCATGAGAATGAACCTCAAGATATCCAAAATGCTATTGCATACGAAAATGTCCATGGTAAAGTCACATTTGATCATGTAACTTTCGGTTACGTACCTGAACAAACCGTGTTAAAAAATGTGAGTTTTACGGCTGAACAAGGGAAGGTTGTCGCGATTGTTGGACCTACCGGTGCAGGGAAAACCACCTTGGTTAACTTACTCATGCGCTTTTATGATGTGAATGAGGGAAACATTTATCTAGACACTTATGAAACACGCACTCTCACCAGAAATAGTTTAAGACGAGCTTTTTCTATGGTTCTCCAGGACACTTGGATCTTCCACGGTACTGTCCATGATAATATCGCCTATGGCAATAAAGATGTGAGTCGAATGGAAGTGGAAGAAGCTGCCAAAAAAGCAAGAATCCACTCCTTCATCAGCCATCTTCCTGATGGGTATGATACGATCTTAACCGATGAAGGGCTCAATATCTCTAAAGGACAAAAACAACTGTTGGTCATCGCCCGTGCGATGCTATCGAAAACAAAGATGCTTATTTTAGATGAAGCGACGTCCAATGTCGATACACATACGGAAGTTCAAATCCAAAAAGCGATGCTTGCGCTCATGGAACATAAAACAACCTTTGTGATTGCCCATCGTTTATCCACCATTCAGAATGCGGATTTAATTCTCGTTGTTAAAGAAGGAGACATTATTGAACAAGGGAATCATTCTTCGCTGATGGAAAAACAAGGATTCTATTATGAGCTTTATCAAAGCCAATTTGCTTAAATGCTATTTTGCAAATTATATCCTTGTAATTTAACTACCCAGTGTGTATAATGGAAATAGGCATGAAAGTGTCAAGTATAAATTTAAGGAGTAAATGAATGAAAGGCGTAGTAAAATGGTTTGACGCTGACAAGGGATATGGTTTTATCTCTTCAGCTGAAGGTAAGGACATTTTTGTACACTACAGTGCAATCCAAATTGAAGGGTACAAAACATTAGCAGAAGGCGACCAAGTAGAATTCGAAGTCAAGAACGGCGACCGCGGCCCACAGGCAGCAAACGTTCGTAAGGCGTAATAATTTTAAAGGTAATGGGGACTCTTAATTGAGTCCCCCTTCTATTTTATAGCGATAATTCCTTTAGAAAACGCTTTTATTCACTTTTTGATTGACATATCCTTAGTTGGTTGTTACAATGAACGAGTAAAATTAAAGCATAGAGGTAGCGATGCATCAAAGTAGCATGTGGAGCCGGCAGGCATAGAAGCATGTGAAAGGTAACCATCGCCGAATGACCATTCAGGCATGAATGACTCATGGGGTTATAAGGAACACTTATAACACTCCTACGAAAGTAGAGGCGCTAGCAAAATTGGAATTTTTCATTTTTGAAGTGTCCTCTCGGATGCTTTTTTTGTTACAAAATAACAAAAGAAAGAGGAAGAGAGAATGAAAAGAGTTTTATTGTTTGTTGTTTTAGTAACAGCACTAGGTTTGCTGTCTGCATGTGGCTCCTCAGAGCAGTTTGATTTGGAAAGCGAAAGCGAGTTTGTGGTTGGATTAGAAGCGGCTTATGCCCCCTTTAATTGGTCGGTTGCAACCCAAAATGAATATACGGTAGCCCTTGATGGTCAACCTGGTGTTTATGTCGATGGGTATGATGTTGTGGTTGCGTCACTAATCGCTGATGAACTAGGCTTAGAATTAGTCATTAAAGCCATTGATTGGGACGGTCTTATTCCAGCCCTACTAGCCGGAGAAATCGATATGATTATCGCAGGGATGAGTCCCACGGCAGAAAGAGCTCAAACGGTTGCCTTCTCTGAAGAATATTTTAGAAGTGAACAAGTGATGGTCGTATCTACAACAGGAAATTACACAGAGGCAACTTCACTTTCTGATTTTGATGGTGCGCGTGTGGTCGCACAATTAGGCACTTTACAAGATGATCTTATCGATCAGATTCCTAATGTCAATCATCTAGAACCACTGGATAGCTATGGTTTATTAGGAACAGCGGTTGCTCAAAATGCAGCGGATGCATTTATCGCTGAACTTCCTGTGGCTCAAGGTATGGTTGCTGCAAATTCCAATCTTGAAATCATTCAATTTACAGGAGATAACGGTTTTGAAGTCTCTGCTGAAGATGTGATTGTTTCAGTCGCTTTACGCCAAGAAGATGTCAATCTGCTTAATGCAGTTAATGCTGCACTCGCCACGATTTCTAGTACAGAACGCAATCAAATCATGGCTGATGCCTTATCAAGACAGCCTCAAGAATAATGTCTATTTGGCTTCAATTACCCCCAAAAGATGCCTTTTTTGAAACGATTTGGTATTTGATTCAAACATATGCAGGTTTCTTTTTGCGTGGAGTGTTTATTACATTATTGTTATCCATCGTCGGAACAGTGGGAGGATTTATTCTCTCCCTGTTTTTGACTGTACTTCGTACACAAGAAATTGATCATAGACGTGATTCATCCATGACAAGGCTTTTCAAAAAATTGGGACAGTGGTTTTCAATCACCTATATAACCTTATTTCGTGGCACTCCGATGATTGTTCAAGCGATGATTTTCTACTACGGCATTGCCCCACTTAGAATCAGTTGGTGGTCGCCACTTGTTGCAGGATTATTTGTTGTAACACTCAATACAACAGCATACATCGCAGAAGTGATTCGCAGTGGTATCAATGGTGTGGATTCTGGGCAGATGGAAGCAGCACGTTCTTTAGGATTTTCACGTTCAAGAGCAATGTTTTTAATCATTTTACCTCAAGCGATAAAAAATTCATTACCTGCCATTGGCAATGAGTTTATCGTGAACTTAAAGGACACAGCTGTATTGTCAGTTATTGGTGTTTTCGATCTCTTTAGAGCTACACAATCGGCAACATCAGCGAATTTTAGAGTCGTTGAGGGCTTTATGATTGCCGCAGCTGTCTATCTTGTTTTAACGTATCTTACGGGTAAAGTCGTCCATCGTTTAGAAATTGGAATGGAGGTCAAAGCGCATGCCTAATATCATCTTGGATATCCAAAATATTCATAAACGCTTTGGGGATCAACATGTGCTATCCGGCATTGATCTATCGATTCATGAGAAAGAAGTGGTCACGATCATCGGTTCATCAGGATCAGGAAAAACAACACTATTACGCTGTCTTAATCTATTAAACGAACCCGATGATGGTCATATCATTTTTGAAGGCGCCGATCTAATGGATCCGAAAACAGATTTAGATCATCTGCGAATGCACATTGGTATGGTCTTTCAGTCTTTTAATTTATTCAACAACAAATCCGTTCTTGAGAATTGTACATTGGCACCGATCAAACTTTTAAATCAGTCAAAAGAAGAAGCCAATGAACAAGCTATACTCTATTTAAAAAAGGTAGGTATGCAAGAGTTTATCCATCAAAAAGTGAACCGGCTCTCCGGGGGTCAAAAACAACGTGTCGCGATTGCACGAGCGCTATGTATGCAACCAAAAATCATGTTATTTGATGAACCAACTTCAGCTTTGGATCCAGAAATGGTGGGTGAAGTACTCTCTGTCATTAAGACTTTGGCCAATGAAGGAATGACCATGGTTATCGTCACTCATGAGATGGCATTTGCTGATGAAGTCTCGGATCGGATCGTCTTTATGGATCAAGGAGTGATTGCTGAAATTGGTACACCAACTGAAATTTTAAACACCCCAAAAGAAGAAAGAACTAAAGCATTTTTGAAACGATATCGCAATTCAAGCACTTCTTAGGAAGTGTTTTTTTGTCTATTGTTTATGTGAGCGCTTTTATGGTATAATCATACCAAAGATGGGAGCGTAGATCATTATGGAGAAAGAACTTTTAGAGGTAGAGCGTCAGCATCTAGAAAACGTCATTAAGGAATGTCATAAGGAACAACTTGAAGAAGTTGAAACCAAGTTTGCCTTGATGTACACCTACGATGCTGTGGGCATGGTGAATCAAAACCGTGTTGCGTACGAAGACGTAAAACGTCTTAGTCACGCGAAAGCCCTCCTCGAATACAGTGAAAGAGAACAAAAAGAAATTCTTAATCACTTAAAAGCTTTTGATTATGTAAAAAAAGAAGCGAAAGAAAAGAAGCCTTTTACAGAAGAAAAAATGAAAGACATTCATGAGATTTTAGTGGATGGAATCTTCCAAGGTGGTGTCTACCGCAATGTGAATATCAACATCTTCGGTGCCACACATCAACCCCCAGATTATGTGAAAGTGTATGATAGAATGGCTAAATTCTTTCAATCATTAGATCAGTTTGAAGGAACACCATTAGAAAAAGCAACGTATGTTCATGCAAGTATCGCGAAGATCCACCCCTTTGTGGATGCGAACGGCAGACTCGCGAAGCTTGCCCTAAACTATTTCCTTATTCAAAGCCATTATTTACCCATTTCAATCCCGTTAGACCAACGTGAATCCTATATAGAGTATCTTGAAGCCTTCAAAACAGAGAAAGATTTGAAGCCTTTGCACGAGTTTTTTAAAGATTTATTAATTAAGCGTTATGAAAGCGTTTTGAAAGAGTTAGATTTATGAGTGCTAACGCACTCTTTTTTTATTTTCAGTATCATTTTCATATTTTGTGATAAAATAAGAAAGGTGATATCTATGACATTAAGTGTCGGTGCCATATACCAAATGACGGTTATCCGTAAGACCGATATTGGCTATATGCTTCATTTAGGCCAGGATGAGGTCTTTTTACATTTTAATGAATCACTCCATCAGGAGCTAAACGCTGGCGACCTAGTCGAGGCATTTTTATATTTTGACAACAAAGGACGAATAGCAGCAACCCTTCGTAAACCTTTGATTACCTTAGGTGAGAAGGCTTGGCTTGAAGTGACGGATGTTGTTCCATCACTTGGTGTATTTCTTGATATGGGCATACAAAAAGGAGTACTATTATCCATAGATGATCTTCCATCAAACCCATTAGCATGGCCACGACCAGGCGATCAACTTTTTATTTCGCTCAAGTTAAAAGGTAAACTTGTTGCAAAATTAGTGCATCGTAGCAGTCAAGATCAAAAAGAAGGATTAGAATTAAAACAAAGCATTGATGCTTATGTTCAAACATTAGGAACAGAAGGCGTGAATTTGTTGACTGAAGAAGGACATTGGATTTTTGTCCATAAATCGATGATTAAACATGAACTTAGACTCGGTGAAAAAGTGAATGTAAAGGTCACCTACCTTTCGGAAAAAGGATATACAGGATCTCTGATGGAACAAAAAGAAACCGCACGATTTTCAGATGCAGAGATCATTATGGATTACATCGACCATCAAGGTGATCTTCCCCTCACTGCGGATAGTACCCCAGAAGAGATACAAAACTATTTTGAAATGTCCAGAAAAGCATTCAAACGTGCGTTGGGATTACTCTATAGAGAGCGGAAAATTATCTTCGAAGATGGCACAACGAAAAAGGTGAAACCATGAAAGAAAACGATCAAGATCCATTTGCCAAATACGATAAGCTATTTGAAGAACAGGATCGAAAAGCTGCTCAAGACACGGCAACTACTGATGCCAAAAACAAGAAATCATTCAAGGCGATTGAAAATCGTACCAATAAACCCATTAAGGAAATTATTAAGCCTAAAAATGCTACACGCATTATCCTCACGGTTGTCTTCGCCATTCTCATATTTCAAGCCATACCGTTTATTGCACTTAACACTAATGGATTAAATATTCATCCCATATTCTTGACCGTATTTATTATCGTATTTATCAATATCATGATTAAAGCATTCAAAAGGTGAACTCTATGAATCAACAAAAGAAACTCGTCTCATCTGTCACATCACGTGACCAAGACTTCGCTCAATGGTATACCGATCTCTGTCTAAAAGCAGAACTCATGGATTATAGCGATGTCAAAGGATTTATTATTTACCGTCCATACGGTTATGCGATTTGGGAAGGCATTATGCAATATCTCGATCGCCGGTTTAAAGAAACCAATCATCAAAATGTCTATATGCCACTCCTCATTCCTGAGTCGCTTTTCCAAAAAGAAAAAGAACACGTGGAAGGATTCGCTCCAGAAACCGCGATGGTCACGACGACAGGGATAGAAGATCTTCCAGAACGTCTCATTATCAGACCCACATCAGAGACGCTTTTTTGCACGCACTACCAAAAAATTGTCAATTCTTATCGTGATTTGCCTAAACTTTATAATCAGTGGTGTAGCGTAGTTCGTTGGGAAAAAACGACACGTCCATTCTTAAGAGGTAAAGAATTCCTCTGGCAAGAAGGGCATACAGTCCACTCAAGTGAAGCAGAAGCCCGTAAAGAAACCCTTGATATTTTAGAGATTTATCGTGAGCTTGGCGAGAAGTATTTAGCGATACCTTTCGTCACAGGCCGAAAGACTGAAAAAGAGAAATTTGCTGGTGCTGTGGAGACCTATAGCATTGAAGCGCTCATGCATGATGGTCAAGCCTTACAATCAGGAACCACTCATTATTTTGGTCAAAACTTTTCTAAAGCTTTTGATATTAAATTTACTGATGAAACCAATACGCTACAATATGCATATCAAACATCTTGGGGCGTTTCCACCCGTTTAATCGGTGCGATCATCATGGTACATGGTGATGATGAAGGATTAGTCTTACCACCTTATGTCGCTCCCACACAAATCGTGATCATCCCCATCCAATCGCAACGTCCTGAAGTCAAAGAAGCGACGGATACACTCTATCAATCACTTAAGGAAGCAGGCTACCGCGTTCAAATCGATGACACAAGTAAGTCTGTAGGTTGGAAATTTGCGGAATATGAAATGAAGGGGTATCCCGTTCGTATTGAAATTGGCCCCAGAGATTTAGAACAGGGTCATGTGACATTGGTGACACGACATGATCGAAAGAAGCACACGTTAAAGATTGATGACGTAACTCCCATTATGAAATCATTACTTAAAGAGATGCACGATACACTTTATCAGCGCGCTTTAGATGATGTAAATCAAAACACTTATGAGGCGAAAACGTATGATGAATTTAAAACCCTCATTAAACACGGTGGATATGTGGCGATGAGCATTTCAGGTGAAGAAGCTGAAATTCAAATTAAAAAAGATACCACAGCGACTGCACGTGTGATTCCATTTAATCAAACATTGATTACTCAAAACTGTCCTGTGACAGGGAAAAAAGCCGTTCAAACGGTTTGGTTTGCACGAGCATACTAAAATAATTCATTGAAGAAGGTGACATGAATGTATAGCAATTTAATCCGCGATACCATTCAAATTGATAAAAAAGCACGCGAAGCTGTGCAAGAACTGAAAACAAAAAAAGATAATCTTGATGTCTTGATCAAGGAAGAAGAAAAGCATCTTAAAAAAGCTATGCTGAAAGAAATTAAAGATGCTGTTGCAGCCTTGAAAAAGAAATATCAAGAAGAAATTGATGTCAAGAAAGAACATGAGAAAATTAAATTTGATGCTGCGCTAAAAGAACTTCATGAAGTCTATCAGCGTGAAAAAGATGAGTGGGTCAAAACAATCTATGCATCATGCATCAAGTAAGGCGGTGATGGCATGAAGGATTTATCCAACAATGCAGTAATCACGAAAGCCAAATCGATCTATGGTCATTTTCTTAAAGCAGAAGATTATGAACGCTTAGTCAAGATGCGTTCACTTCCGGATTTGGTAGGTTTCCTTAAAAAGTCCGTCAATTATCAAGAGATTTTATACTCCGTTCAGGAGGCTTCGATTCATCGTGGTCAGCTAGAACTTCTCATTAGAAAGAATGCCTTTGAACAGATTTTGCGCTTGGTCAAAATGGTACACTCGAAAGATATTGAATTTTATTTACTCAATCTTGTCCAAAGAGAAACCGAACTTATTCTTTCAACGATACGTACCATCATTTCGATGGAATTTGAAGATAATATTGGTAAACTTCCCATTTTCTTCGAAGTTCATACGAAGATTGATGTCTATAAGATGCTTAAGGTTCAAACCTATGATGATCTCTTAGAAGCGATTAAAAACTCACCCTATTATCAAATTCTAAGACCCTATCGTACAGATGATCCTAAAATGATTCGCTATCTTGATATTGAACATAAACTTGAAGTCTATTATTATGAAGAAGCATTCCGCCGTATTGAAAAGCATTACAGCGGTGCTTTGAAGCGGGATATCGAAGGTATCTTTCAAACGAAAATTGAACTTTCGAATATTACCAAGATTTATCGTTTGAAAAAATTCTATCAAGCGACCCCACAAACGATTAAAGATGTGTTGATCAAAGATCATTTGCGCATCTCTGAGCGAAAGTGGGATGAAATGATTAACTTAACCAACCCTGATCAAATCGTTAAATATTTATCTAGCTCTGAATATTCAAAATTCGTCAATGAAAAAGATTACGTCTATATTGAATATTTTGCAGGAAAAATACGTTATGATCTCGCACGAAAATATATCTATTTTGCATCGGAAGTTCCTAAGGTTTTCATGGCATTTGTCACACTAAGTCAAATGGAAATTGAAAACATCACCAACATTATCGAAGGTATTCGATATCAAGTGGATGAAGCGGAAATCAAGACGATGCTGATTTACTAAGGAGTTTATATGGGAATCGCTAAAATGAAACTTATCGATTTAACCTCAAGTGTTAAACAGCTTGATGAAGTATTGATGCGCTTTATCGACATCAAAGGATTTCATCCTGTTTTAGCCAGTGAGATTGTCGAACGAGTCCATGGCTTGACCTCATTTGTCGCGGAAAATCCGTGCCAACCGATGTTGCAGGAAATTGAAGAGATTGAAAAGAAGTATGATCTTAATCTTCCTGATGTCGAACAAAGAGAAATCGACTACAACATCAATGAGATGTATGAATACATCAATGAGACCAAACAATCATTAGAAAATGAAGTATCAAAAATTAAAGAATATGAGACACACATTCAAAAATATCAGAATGCACTGATCTCAGTAAAAAACATCGAAAGTCTAGATATTCCACTCGATGATCTTTTTGCGTGTGAATATATTTATATCCGCTTTGGACGCTTACCTAATGACTCCGTGGATAAGTTATCGTACTTTCAAAACAAACCCTATGTCTTTAAGGCATTTAACTTTGATGACAGTTATACGTGGTGTATGTATTTCACTACAGCGGAATACAAAAGAGAAGTCGACAATATATTCTCTTCACTCTTCTTTGAAAGAATCTACATTCCTGATTTCGTTCATGGAACACCTAAACAAGCCGTATCGGCTCTTGAAGCTGAAATTCAAACAGCAAAAAAATTGATTGATCAGTATAAGAGTGATATTTATGAAATTTCATGTGGCTGTACCAATCAACTCGCCTGCATCAAAGCAGAACTGCTCTTCGTGAATCGACTCTTTGAAGCTAAAAAATATGTCGTAGGTTTAGGTGATAAGTTTTCGATTTCCGGCTTCATGCCAGAAAACGACGTGAACAAGTTCACCTCTGCATTTGAGGGTCTTGATGATGTGGAAATTGAAGTCAACGATCCAGAAACAGATAAGCGTATTACCACACCGACAAAACTTAAGAATGGTTGGTTCAGTAAACCTTTCGGTATGTTTGTTGAAATGTATGGTGTCCCCAACTATCATGACATCGATCCCACACCGTTTGTAGCGATCACATACTCTTTACTCTTTGGAATCATGTTTGGTGACTTGGGACAAGGACTTGTACTCATGCTCATCGGATGGCTCTTCTGGAAGTATAAGAAGATGGCACTAGGGGCTGTAGGTGTTCGTATCGGATTATTTTCAGCACTGTTTGGTTTACTATATGGATCATTTTTCGGTGATGAAGAAATACTGACTCCATTTTACACGAATGTACTTGGACTTGCTGAAAAGCCTATTCATGTCATGGATGGTGAATTTACGATGATCTTACTCATTTCAGCGATTGCCATTGGGGCACTCCTCATCGTGATCGCCATGATTATGAACATCTTCACTTTGTTCAGGAAAAAGGATTATGTTGAAATGGTCCTATCCCATAATGGATTTGCTGGACTCTTGATGTATGGATTTATTGGTGTAGGAGCTGCTCTCCAACTCGGTCTGCAAATCCCAGTATTTAATGGTTTAACGATTGCCTTATTCGTAGGCATTCCACTCTTAGCCATTTTCTTCAAGGAACCCTTAGAAAGAAAGTTTCACCATCACAAGATGTTCCCGAATGGATTTGGTGGATTCTTCGTCGAAGGATTCTTTGAACTCTTCGAAATCGTTTTATCTTATGTCACGAACACGATGAGTTTCTTGCGTGTCGGTGGGTTCGTCTTATCCCATGCGGGAATGATGCTCGTGGTCATGAGTCTGATGGATATGTTTGCCGGAGTAGGCAGTATCGTCGTCTTAATTTTTGGTAATATCTTCGTCATGGCACTTGAAGGCATGATCGTAGGTATTCAGGTCTTACGTCTGCAGTTTTATGAAATGTTTTCTCGCTATTACAAAGGTAACGGCGTTGCGTTTAACGCATTAAATCAGTAAATTTTTAGGAGGACTAAATTATGTTAACATGGATGGAATTAGTATTACCCCTTATTTTAATTGTTTTGATATCTTTGCCTTTAATTAATGTTTTTCGTGGTAAGACCACCGCAAAAACAGCAAAAAGCCGTTTAATCACGCACATTGCATCATTTTTTGCAGTGATTGCTCTTGTCCTAGTGGTTCAACTCTTCAATGGATTTAGCGTCTTCGGTGCTGAAGGTGATGTCGTTGAAGACTTAATGACAGGAACACTTGCTCAAGGACTCGGATTTCTCTCTGCTGCATTAGCAACCGGTATGTCTGCACTTGGTGCAGGGATCGCGGTCGCTGCTGCTGCACCTGCAGCCATTGGTGCCTTCTCTGAAAACGAAAAGAATTTCGGTAAATCACTGATTTTCGTTGCGCTTGGTGAAGGGGTTGCCATCTACGGTCTATTGATTTCAATCTTGATTATTAACCAGCTTTAATCGAAAGAAGGATTTTTATGCGCTTCTTTTTAATTAGTGACAATGTAGATACTGAAGTCGGTATGCGACTGGTCGGTATTGAAGGGGTTGTCGTCCATGAGAAGGACGAGTTTTTACGTGCACTTGAAGGCGCTCTCGAGGATCCTAATATTGCGATCATTCTCGTGACGACCAAACTGATTGAACTTGCTCCACAAGTGATCTCAGAATTAAAACTAACCCAACCCCGTCAACTCATTGTCGAAATTCCTGACCGCCATGGGTCAACTGAAATCGGTGAAGCCATTGACCGATATGTCAGTGAAGCTATTGGCGTCAAATTGTGAGGTGAATTCGATGGCATATTATAACGAGGATCAACTTCGACGCTACTTTGAAAAAGCCATTCAAAAAGAATCTGATTCTCAGATAAAAAAGCTCGAAAAAGAAATTGATTATTTGTATCATCGCGAGGTCAAGAAAGTCTCTGATGATATCAACATAAAAAAACAAGTTCAAATGGCAAAAGAACTTAAAGATGTTCAAATTGAATACCAAGAAGAACTCAATCAAATCGGTTTAGGTTATAATGAGCGTCTTATCCAAGAAAGAAATGACATGGCGGCACTTATTTTTAAAGAAATTGAGAATAAGCTGAAGTCTTTTGTGTCGTCCAAAGCTTATGCAACTTGGGTCAAAGCACGTTTAGACGCAAATCTTGATTTAATCAATGGATATGATGTGAGTTTTGAGCACGCCCTAGGTGATCAGGTTGTCATTGACATCCTCAAAGAAGGTGTTTCTTCAAAAAAACTCATCTTAAATCCAAGTAAGGCGATTACTTTTGGTGGTTTTATACTTTCTATTCAAGATAAACATATGGAAGTTGATGAAACATTGGATGCAAAATATCATGAACAAAAAGAATGGTTCTTAAGTCATTCGAAACTGTTCATCAGACGATAAGGAGGACCTTATGGAACATGTGATACATTCAATTAATGGTCCTGTCGTCACGGTGAAAGATATCACCAATTTCCAAATGTTGGAAATGGTGTATGTCGGTCGTCAAAAATTAATGGGTGAAGTCATTTCGATTTCCCAGTCAAAGACGACGATTCAGGTGTATGAATCGACCACAGGACTCGCTGTTGGTGAACCTGTCCATCGCACTGGAGAACCGATTTCAGTTGTCTTGGGACCAGGGCTCATGAAAAATATTTTTGATGGTATTGAACGACCACTCAATATGATTGCTCCCAGTTCAGGAATGTTTATTCCTACCGGGAGTGCAGTTGAACCTTTAGATAAAGAAAAAGAGTGGGAAGTCACCTTTGATGTCAAAGAAAATGATGCTGTTTTTGAAGGCATGATTTTTGGTCGTATCCAAGAAACCGCATCCATCGAACATCGCTTACTTATTCCTAAAGGGAAAGCAGGAAAAGTATTATCCGTAAAACCCAATGGAAAATATAAAATTTATGATACTGTCATCACCATCAAAGATGAAGATGGTGTCATTCATGAACTTAATCTTACACAAAAATGGCCGATTAAGACACCTCGCCCCGTCGTCAAGCGTTTACCAATGACCATTCCTTTGGTCAGCGGACAACGCGTGATCGATACCTTATTCCCGATTGCTAAAGGGGGAACAGCTGCTGTTCCAGGTGGTTTTGGTACGGGAAAAACAATGATGCAACACCAATTTGCAAAATGGTGTGATGCAGATTTAATCGTCTATGTCGGCTGCGGTGAACGCGGCAATGAAATGACCCAAGTTTTAGAAGAATTTGGTGATTTAATCGACCCAAGAACCAATAAACCCTTGATGGAAAGAACCATTTTGATCGCCAATACATCCAATATGCCAGTGGCAGCCAGAGAGGCATCAATCTACACCGGAGTGACGATTGCAGAGTATTATCGCGACATGGGATATCATGTGGCTGTCATGGCAGATTCCACCTCACGTTGGGCTGAAGCACTCCGTGAAATTAGTGGACGTTTAGAAGAAATGCCAGCTGAAGAAGGATTCCCAGCGTATTTACCCTCACGTATTTCGCAGTTTTATGAAAGAGCGGGATATATGGAAACCAAGTCACATCTGTCTGGTTCAGTGACCATTATTGGTGCTGTATCACCGCAAGGTGCTGACTTCTCAGAACCAGTAACCCAAAATACCAAGCGTTTCGTCAGAAGCTTTTGGGCACTTGATAAACAGCTTGCGTATCAAAGACACTATGCAGCCATCAACTGGAATTTGAGTTATTCTGAATACATCAATGATTTATCGCGTTGGTATGATCAACATGTCGATCATCGTTTCTTGATCAATCGTCAAGAGATCATGTCACTTTTAGCAGAAGAAAACAAGCTCTTAGAAATCGTCAAATTGATTGGTAGTGATGTTCTACCCGATGATCAAAAATTAATCATTGAAATCGGTAAAGTCATTCGCCTTGGTTTCTTACAACAAAATGCTTTCCATAAAGATGATACCTTTGTCCCCCTTGAAAAGCAGCTCTATATGATGGATGTCATCTTATATCTTTACAAGAAGGCAAAACAGTTTATTGAAAGCAGCAAATCGATTCAATTACTTCTAGAAACAGGCATTTTTGAGCACGTCATTAAGATGAAATATGATGTCCCCAACAGTGACATTGGACGCTTAAAAGATTACGAAAAAGATATCGATCAAGCGTTTAAACGCATTCATTAAGGAGGTTTATCATGAACATTTATTATATTGGACTCAGTGAAGTCAATGGTCCCTTGATTTTCCTCGATCATGTAAAAAAAGCAGGTTTCGAAGAAATGGTGGAAATCAGATTAAGTAATGGTTCCATTCGTCATGGACGCATCGTCCAAGTCGAAGGAGAAAAAGTTGCTATCCAAGTCTTCGAAGGCACCAATGACATTTCACTTTCCAACACCAAAATTAAGATGACAGGTCATCCTGTCGAAATGGCTCTTTCTAAAGAAATTTTAGGACGTGTCTTTAATGGTTCAGGACAACCCATTGATGGTCTAGGTGATGTCTATGTCGATGAACGGCGTGATATCAACGGATTTCCCTTAAATCCTGTGTCCCGTGTGTATCCAAGAAACTATATTCAAACCGGAATTTCATCGATTGATGCACTTACCACACTGATACGTGGTCAAAAACTCCCCATCTTTTCAGGTTCTGGGATGCCGCATAATGAACTCGCGGTTCAAATCGTTAAACAAGCTAAAATTGCCGATTCCAAAGGTGATGACTTTTGCGTCATCTTCGCCGCGATGGGTGTTAAAAATGACGTTGCTGAATACTTTAGACAGTCCTTTGAAGAAGCAGGTGTGATGCACAAAGTGGTGATGTTTCTTAATTTATCGAACGAACCGATCATTGAACGTATGCTCACCCCACGCTTTGCCTTGACAGCAGCGGAATACTTAGCCTATACGCATGGAATGCATGCTTTAGTCATTATGACTGATATCACCTCATACTGTGAAGCTCTTCGTGAATTCTCATCTTCAAAAGGTGAAATTCCTGGACGTAAAGGATTCCCTGGGTATCTCTATTCAGACTTAGCATCCCTCTATGAAAGAGCAGGTATCGTCAAAAATACCAAAGGTAGTGTCACTCAAATCCCCATTTTAACCATGCCAAATGACGATATTACCCATCCAGTCCCTGACTTAACAGGCTATATTACTGAAGGACAAATCGTCTTATCCCGTGATCTCAATCAAACAGGTATCTTCCCCCCGGTTGGCATACTCCCATCTTTATCCCGTCTGATGAAAGATGGCATTGGGGCAGGATTTACCCGTGATGATCATTCAGCTGTCGCGAATCAACTCTTTGCCTCCTATGCTATCGTGCAAGATGCCAGAAGCTTAGCTTCAGTCATCGGCGAAGATGAACTTTCACCAATCGATCGAAAATACATCGAATTTGGTAAACTCTTTGAAAAATTCTTCATCGGTCAAGGCTTTGACACCAATCGCGGGATCATTGAAACCCTTGATTTAGGCTGGGATTTACTCTCTGTACTACCCAAAGAGGAATTGCATCGTATCGATGGCAAAATGGTGGATCAGCATTATCATCATCAGCGTGCTGTTGAACGTTTCAATATTGTCACAAAACCCATTATTAAAGGATTGAAAGGTGAATTTGAATGACCCAACAAATCTTTCCCACCAAAGGGAATTTGATGGCATTACAAAAATCCTTTGCACTTGCTAAAAAAGGGTATGAGCTTATGGACCGTAAGCGCAACATCTTGATTCGAGAAATGATGACATTGATTGAAGATGTCAGATTGCTCCGTAAAGATTTAGCACATACCTATCAACAAGCTTATCAAGCACTACAAGAAGCCAATATTACTCTTGGAATTGTCAGTGATATCGCCAAAGCGATCCCGCTTGACAACGGTGTTGAGGTGACCTATCGCAGCGTGATGGGTGTTGAAATCCCTTCTGTTTCTCACTATGCGGAGCAAGTCAAAATTACTTATGGTATTGGTCATACAAATACCAAGTTTGACTATGCCTATAAATCTTTTCAAAAGGTGAGAGAACTCACGGTAAAACTTGCTGAAATCGATAATTCAACCTACCGTTTAGCCAATGCGATCAGAAAGACACAAAAGCGTGCGAATGCCCTGCAAAACATCGTGATTCCACGTTTTGAGTCTCAGATCAAATACATCAGTGATGCATTAGAAGAAAAAGAACGCGAAGCGTTTACGAGACAAAAAGTGATTAAAAAGCAAGCTGAAAAGCGAAAAGAAGAACATAAACAATAAAAATGCACGCTCTCATTCATCATGAGAAGCGTGCGTCTTTTTTTTCTCTTTCTTTTCAGGAACGGGATCATATTTGGGTTTAAATAAGGGGTTACATGTCAAAATACGTTTGGTCGTCAAAAAGGATGCTTTAAAAAAATTAAAGCGTGTATAACACTCTTTTGCATAGGCAGAACAGGTTGGCGTATGCCGACATTTATGATTACTGTGAGGAGATATTTCTTTTTGATACCACTCAATGAAGTGGATTGCGACTTTATTCATGTTTTCACCGCTTTCATTATATCACTAAAATAGACTTATGTTAAATTAACGAATTTGGGACAAAAAGCATTTTTTAAGAATAAATATTATGTTATAATATAAGTACAAATGAAGAAAACGTTTACAGGAGGTTAAGGATGAAGGAATATAACACCAAAGAAATCCGCAACATTGCTATTTTAGGGCACCAAGGATCAGGCAAAACCAGTATTTCTGAAGCTTTGCTCTATGTCGGTAAAGCGATCGACAAAAAAGGAGAAATTGAAAGAAAGAATACCGTATCTGACTATTTAGTGGAAGAACAAAATAAGCTTGCAAGCTTATCGCTTTCAGTTCTACCCGTTGAATGGAAAGACTATAAGTTAAATTTTATAGATGTTCCAGGAAGTGATGAATTTGTCGGAGACTTAAATCAAGCGCTTGAGGTCGTTAAAGGAGCCATAATTATGGTCGATTCGCTCAAGGGTGTTGAAGTTGGTACCGAACGTGTTTGGTTAGAAATTAGAAAACGCCACATTCCCGCAGTCATCTTCGTCAATAAGATGGATAAGGAAAATGTGAAATTTGAAAAAGTCTTAGAAGATATTCGCGAAAAGCTTGGTAAGAAGGCTGTTCCTTTCTGTTGGCCGATTGGCAAGAGTGAAAACTTTGAAGGTTTTGTCAATGTCATCGAAATGAAAGCACGTATCTATGATGGTGTTGAATCCCATGATGCACCGATCTGGGATGAAAAGAAACCTAAGGTCGAAGAACTACACAACATGATTTTAGAAAGTGTTGCTGAAACATCTGAAGAACTCTTAGATCTATACTTATCCGGTGAAGAACTTCCTGAAGATAAAGTGAAAGAAGCACTTCGTCAAGGCATCATTGAAGGCGAACTCACCCCGGTATTGGTCGGTTCAGCAACCAAAACGATTGGTGTTCGCACCATGCTCAATATGCTTATTGACTACTTACCAGCACCCGATGAACTTCGTGCATTATCTGGTAAGGATGCCAAGACAGGAGAAGAACTCACGCGTCATACCCATGATGATGAACCATTCTCAGCTTACGTTTTCAAAACCACAGTTGACCCATTCTTAGGTCAAATCAGTTTCTTAAAGATTAATAGCGGTACCTTAAAGTTAGGTCAAGATGTCATCATTTCAAACAAAGGTGATTTAAAAAAGATGACCAACTTATTTGCACCACGCGGGAAACAACAGATCGAATGCATCAATTTCCATGCTGGTGATATTGCAGCCTTAGCTAAAATTGAAGGGCTTGAAACAGGGGATACGTTAGCAGATCCAAAGAGTCCTATCGTTTATCCAAGTGTTCCACTTCCCACACCCGTCATTTATATTGCAGTACATCCTAAAAATAAGAATGATGAAGATAAGATTTCATCCGCACTGCATCGTTTGAACCTTGAAGATCCATCCTTTGAAATCAAACGTAATAAAGAAACAGCCCAACTCCTTCTAGGTGGTATGGGGATGAATCATCTCGGCTATATCATCGAACGTATGAAGAATATGTTTAAAGTCGATATCGAAATCGATGAACAAAAAATCGTTTATCGTGAAACCATTAAAAAGGCAGTCCAAGCGGAAGGTAAGCATAAGAAACAATCAGGTGGTGCTGGACAATTCGGTCACGTCTGGATTAAATTTGAACCTTCTCATGAAATCTTTGAATTTGCTGAAGATGTTTTTGGTGGCGCTGTCCCAAGAAACTACTTCCCTGCGGTTGAAAAAGGACTTCTTGAAGTTCTCGATAGTGGTCCTCTTGCTGGATTCCCAGTCATCAACCTTAAAGCGACTCTCTATGATGGTTCTTACCATCCCGTAGACTCCAATGAAATTTCCTTTAAATTAGCCGCTGCACTTGCTTTTAAAGAAGCATGTAAAACGGCACAACCCACAATTTTGGAACCCATCGTCAAAGTAGAAGTCGTCGTCAAGGATCAGTTTGTCGGTGATGTCATGGGCGATATGAACAAACGTCGTGGTAGAGTATTAGGTATGGATCAAACCGATGGTTTCCAAAAAGTCATCGCTGAAGTTCCTGAAGCAGAAATTGTCAAGTATGCCATCGACCTTAAAGCAATGACACAAGGTAGTGGATCATTTACCCGTGAATTCTTACGTTACGAAGAAGTTCCTCATCAACTAATTGATAAGATTGTCGAAGCGTATAAGAAGTAAAAGACTGAACAAGCCCGCTAATATCAATTAGGAGGGCTTGTTATGCTTTGTGAACATTGTAAGAAAAAAATCATCACAGAAAGACATCTTTGGAACTTATTCAAAATCGAAATCCATAGTATCTGTGATCGATGTTATCAACGTTATCCCTTATTTCCAACATCCATGATGATACCGCTTGACCATGGAATGGCACATGTTCATCTCATGATTAGTAAGGGAGAAAAGATCGAACCCATATCTTACCAATCCTTTCTCAAAGTGTATTATCAGGATTATCTAAGGCACCATCTGAAGTCCACATTCATCTATGAAGATTATTTAGATGAGACTTTGTGGCAAACGTTAGAGTCTTTAGGGTTTGGCGATTTATATGTCGTCACACTCTATGAAAATAGTCATGAAAAAGGAGAAGAACGATGAAATTTGAAGTGTTAGGAAAGAATGGTTTTACACCCACCGATGCCATCCGTGCTTACGCAGAAAAAAGGTTCCACAAGGTGGTATCATTCTTCGGACCTGAAGTCATCAATGAGGTGAGAGTGGTCTGCAAAGTCTATAAGGATCACCACAAGATTGAAGTGACCATCCCAGCTAAGGGAACTGTCCTTCGAGCTGAGGTCTCTGATCCTGATATGTATGCAGCCATTGATAAAGCGAATGACAAACTTGTCTCTCAAATTCGTAGACACAAAGATAAGCTGAAGAACAATCTCGAAAAAGAAGGTATCAAACAAGCGTATAGTCAAGAATTTGATGCTGAATCTCTTGAAAAAGATATTTTAGCTTCGCAACTTGTCAAGAGTAAAAAAGTCGAACTCAAACCCATGTCATCAGAAGAAGCGATTGCAGCGATGGAACTCTCTGGTCATGATTTCTATGTCTATCTCGATAAAGAAACATCAAGAACCAATGTGGTTTATCGAAGAGATGATGGAGATTATGCCATCATTGAAACACAACCTTTATAATCGATCTCATAAAAAAAACCGCCGGTTGGCGGTTTTATATTCTATAAAGTTGCTTGATAGAGTTCATTTACTTTATTCCAGTTGACAACTTGGAAGAAAGCAGAGACATAATCTGGACGACGGTTTTGATAGTTGAGATAGTATGCATGTTCCCAAACATCGAGTCCTAAAATGGGTTTTCCATCAGCAAGAGGTGTATCTTGGTTAGGTGTTGATAATACTTTTAAAGTTTTATCAGGTGTGACGATCAACCAAGCCCAGCCACTTCCAAAGCGTGTTTTCGCTGCATTTGAGAAGAGTTCTTTGAATTGATCAAACGAGCCAAAAGCATGATCGATTGCAGCAGCAAGTTTTCCTTCTGGTTTTGCACCACTGTTCACTTTGAGCAATGGCCAGAAGAATGAGTGGTTAAAGTGTCCACCACCATTGTTTTGAACGGCACCACGAATGTCTTGAGGTACCTTGGATAAGTCCTTAAGCATTTCTTCTAAAGATAGATTGAATTCTGGATGTTTTTCTAAAGCGGCATTTAAGTTAGTAATGTATGCTTGATGGTGTTTGGTGTAATGGATTTCCATGGTTCTTTGATCAATAAACGGTTCGAGCGCATCATAAGCATATCCTAGGGTTGGTAATGT
>QZKD01000045.1 GCA_003605085.1 Acholeplasma sp.
CTATGGTGAATCTCCCTCAAGTTCAACCTTTAGAAGAAGTTCCAATTCGAGGACACGTTTCCACCATGTTACTCTTAGAAGGTCTGATCGGTGTGATTGGCTCCTTAATCTTCTCAGTCTTTATGATTTGGAGTATACGCGATGCTTATAAAGTAGCTGAAGCGAAACGTAAGAAAGAACTTGTGTTAAATGATATTGCTTATCTCAAAGATGTCTATGAAGGATCCTTTGAATATATTATTCTATTCTTCCCCATTGTTGTCTTAGCCTTTATTTCCATCATGCCTATCGCTTTTGGATTCGTCATGGCATTTACTAATATTGCCGGAAATGCATCCATGGAAGACACCTTTGACTGGGTCGGTTTATCGAACTTCTTCGCATTATTTGACTTCACGTCTAACCTTGGTTCATCCTTTGGGGTTGCCTTCTGGAATGTCCTGCTTTGGACGGTGATTTGGGCAATTCTATCGACATTTACTGTTTTCTTTGGTGGATTTATCCAAGCACTTATTCTTAACAGTGAACACGTTGTTTTCCGCAAATTATGGCGTACGATTTTGATTCTTCCATGGGCGATTCCTGCGTTGTTATCGCAAATGGTATTCTCTGTCATGTTTAACGAAAACGGCTTTGTTAACCAATTCTTACAAGACGTGGGTCTCTATCAAGCATTCTTTGATTTAGGTTTATTAGGTCAAAATTTCGAATCTCTCACTGGCATTATGCGCTATCTGTATTTAGGTCCAGATAACGTTCAGTGGTTCTCTAATCCATTCAATCCTACGTTCGTTAGAACGACATTAATCGTTGTTAATATCTGGTTGGGATTCCCCTACTTTATGGCACTTATGACTGGGGTTATGACCGCAATCGATGCGACGCTTTATGAGGCTGCAGATATCGATGGGGCGAATAGGTTCCAAAAGATTTTCAAGATTACGATGCCCCTCGTATTATATTCAACAGCCCCCATTTTAATTATGACGTTCTCAGGAAACTTTAACAACTTTGGAGTCATCTACTTCATCACAGGTGGTGGACCCAATGCTGGTCAAGCTTCCAGGGGTTATGCCGGAGACACAGATATCTTAATCTCGTGGATGTACAAGTTAACCGTTGATTACTCAACCTATAACATGGCATCCGTGTTCTCAGTACTCATCTTCTTGTTCGTTGGATCGATTACCGCATGGAATCTATCCCGCACACGAGCATTCCAGGAGGACTAACCATGAATCCACTCATCTTATTAGTGATTCTCTATCTCGTCTTGCTGCTCATTTGGGTCAATCAAGGCACTGTATATGACTTGATGATGAAAAAAGGATATGAGGGTAGTAAATATAGACTCATGTCATTTATTCCTATCATCGGAAATCTCTACTACATCAAACTTCCATCATTAACGGATATCGATATTAGAGAAGTCAAACATTTATTCACCTTTGATATTTTAGGTAAGCGTATTTTCCTTTATGCAGGATTGCTTTTACTTGGTTTTATCATCTTAATACCCACAACCTTTGTCATTTATCGTTCATTTTTGAATAACTTGTTGAGTACATTACTCAGAATTTATGCTGTGATTATCCTTATTTTGCTCCATCAAGGTTTAGTGGTCGACTATGCAAGTAAGAAAGGCTATGAAGGTAGAGAAGTTGGTTTAATGGGTTTAGTCCCTATCTATGGGTTTATTCATTATAAAGTGCTTCCCAAACGTCGTAATGCTTCACTAAAAGCGATTCAAGATATCTTCAAACCGGGTGCCATTATTCAAAAAGTTCTCGTCTATGCGCAGATTACCTTAGTCGCTGTGATTGTCATTGTTCCTGTTGTTTATATCTTTGGCATGGCGTTTTCAGATATCCGTACCGCGATTCCAAATACCATTTGGCCTGAAACTCCTTCATGGGAAGCATTCCGGTTCCTCTTTGAGGAAACGAACTTCACACGTTGGTACTGGAATACACTTTCGATTGCTTTAATCAATATGTTTGTGGGAACCATCTTAATTACCGGAGCTGCCTATGTCTTTGCACGTTTCAGTTTTAAGGGTAAGAAGGCAGGACTACTCACCATCTTAGTGCTTCAAGCATTCCCTTCTTTTATGGGACTTATTGCGATGTATGTTCTTTTCTGGAAGTTTGGACTTTTAGGACAACCTAGAGCACTCTCCATTCTCTATATTGGAGGAAGCATTCCAGGTAACTTATGGCTCATTAAAGGATTCTTATCACAAATTCCTAAGGATCTGGATGAGTCTGCAATGATTGATGGTGCTTCGAAGATCCAGATATTCTTCAAGATTATCTTGCCACTCGCTGTCCCCATCTTAACCTTTGTTGCAGTATCGATGTTTATGGGTCCATGGATGGATTACTTACTTCCTGGTTATCTCTTAAGATTTAAACCTGCAGGCGCACCACAAGATTATGACATCACCAATCAATGGACACTTGCTGTAGGTTTATTCAAGTTCATCAACGATATCAATTATCGTAACTACTCAGCCTTTGCCGCTGGTGCACTCATGGTCGGTATTCCCATCACCATCCTCTATATGCTTTTCCAACGTTACTTAATCGAAGGCATCATGGCAGGTGCTACAAAAGGGTGAGAACTTCTCACTCTTTTTTTTGATGGAATAAAAACGGTATCATATAAACCATTATATGGTTTTCATGATAAAATAATCGTAGATATAATTTAAGGAGACAACTATGAATTCAATATTTAAGAGTAAAAATGCCTTTAAAACGGCGTTTTTGGCTGGGTTAAAAGAACATCATGGGGTTGAGTTAAGCCAATCGGATGTATTTCAGAGATACACCGTATTAGCATCTCTGCTTGAAAATGAATTTAACCAGCAAAAAGAGATTACCGAACACTATGTCAAAGAGCATCAGATGAAAAAAACGATTTATTTCTCCATGGAATTTCTTATGGGGCGTCTGATTACCAATAATCTTTATAACAGTGGCCATTATCAGGTTGTTAAAGATGTTTTTGAGGAACTTGGCGTGGATTTAAATGAAGTTGAAATCAGCGAATCCGATGCAGGATTAGGCAATGGAGGTTTAGGAAGACTCGCCGCTTGTTTTTTAGATTCAGCTGCCTCTGTCGGATTACCTCTTTATGGGAATAGTCTACGCTATCAACATGGATTCTTTAAGCAAGAGATTAAGAATCATCGTCAAGTGGAACTTCCTGATCCCTGGCTAGATAAACCTTTTATTTGGGAAAAGCGTATTGATAAAGATGCGATTGAAATCCCATTATTTGGTTACGTAGAAAATACCCGACTTATTAACCCCCAGTGGATTAAAGCAGTTCCATATGATGTCAATATCGTCGGCGATCAAAATGGTGTGGTCACCACACTTCGTCTTTGGTCGACAGAACCATCCGATCGTCAAGAAGTGAAAAGTGAAGAATACATTCGTATCACCAGACAGATTTGTGATCAACTCTACCCTGATGATTCCACTGAAGAAGGAAAAACCCTTCGCTTGATGCAATCGTATGTGTTTAGTGCCGCAGGTGTTAAAAATGCGATCAATGAACATAAAGTTTTAGGTAGAGATGTTAGAGAATTGCCTGATTACTACACATTTCAAATCAATGATACACATCCCACATTAATCATTCCTGAAATGATGCGTATTTTAATGGATGATGAAGGCATTGGTTATGAAGAAGCATGGCACATTACACAAAGAACGTGTGCATTCACCAATCATACCATTTTGGCTGAAGCTTTAGAAAAATGGAATATTCAAATTTTTAGAAATCTTCTACCAAGAATTTATGAAATCGTCGCAGAAATGAATCGTCGCTTCAAGTTTATTCTTGAATCTGATGGACGCTTCAACAAAGAACAGATTTATCTGATGGGACTGATTGGACAAAATCATGTCCGCATGGCACATATTTGTATTTACGGATCTTTTTCCATCAACGGTGTTGCTGAACTTCATACAAACATTTTGAAGAATAATGAAATGCGCAATTTCTATCATCTTTATCCACTTAAATTTAATAATAAGACTAACGGGATTACCCATCGTCGTTGGTTGATTCACTCAAATCCTGAACTCGTCTCAATCCTTAACGAAAAAATCGGTACCGCTTGGCGCAAAGACTTAACACAACTCGTGAAGTTTGATCAGTTTAGATTTGATCGCGATGTACAGTTTAAAGTGGATTTAATGAAACGTGCGAAAAAACAAGCGCTTGCTGATCGTATTTATCAAGATACTGGCGTTAAACTAAGTGTCGATAGCTTATTTGACATTCAAGTCAAACGTCTTCACGAGTATAAACGTCAACTCATGAATATTCTTCATATCATTTATGTCTACCAAAGATTAAAGAGTGATCATGATTTCAGAGAAACCTATTATCCACATTCATTCATCTTTGGTGCAAAGGCAGCACCTTCCTATGCGATGGCAAAATCCGTGATTGAACTCATTGATACTGTCGCAGATATCATCAATAACGATCCTGAGACGAATGATTTACTCAAAGTCGTTTTCGTGAGAAACTATAATGTCACGTATGCGGAATATATCATGCCAGCCGCAGATTTATCAGAACAAATTTCTACAGCCACCAAAGAAGCTTCCGGTACTGGAAATATGAAATTTATGATGAATGGTGCGATCACCATCGGTACATTGGATGGGGCAAACGTCGAAATCGTTGAAAAAGCTGGATACGAAAATGAAATTATATTCGGTTTATCTGCAGAAGAAGTCACAAAACTTCATACCTTTAACCACTATAAGCCAAGAGAAATCTTTGATCAAGATCCAAGACTTCAAAAAGTCTTTCAGTTCATCAGAAAGATCAATCCAAACCCACAACACTTTGACTATATCTTAAATGCACTCTTAAACAGTGACTATTTCTTAGTCATGAAAGATTTCGCAAGTTATGTGAAAGCCCATGAAGTTGCCAATAGTGCCTACAAGAATCGTACCCGTTGGCTCGCGATGTCGATTGCTAATATCGCCAACTCAGGCTTCTTCACCTCGGATCGAACCATTGAGCAATATAATCAAGATATTTGGAAATTAAAACGCATTACGTTATAAAAATAAGGTGAGATTATGGCTAGAAAAACGGATATCAATCTACGATCATTGACGTTTTATCAAGTCTTTCCAAGACAACACTCTATAAAACAAAACTTTGCAGGGATTCAAGATGATCTTGATCGCATCAAAGGCATGGGGGTGGATGTCCTCTATCTCCTTCCGATTCATCCCATAGGGAAAAAAGCAAGAAAGGGCAGCCAAGGCAGCCCTTATTCCATTATGGATTATTATCAAATTGATCCAAAGTACGGGACATTGGATGATTTCAAACGTCTTGTTAAAAGTGCGCATGATCGTGGAATCAAAGTGATGATGGACATCGTCTTCAATCATACTTCACGAGATTCAGTTTTGGTAAACACCAAGCCTGAGTGGTTCTACAAAAATGAGCGTAATGAATTTGCGAATCGCGTCGGTGATTGGAGTGATATTACTGACCTTGATTTTAAATTTCGCGAGGTATGGGATTATCTTATCGATGTTTTAAAGTATTGGGCACAGATTGTCGATGGTTTTCGTTGTGATGTTGCCCCATTGTTACCCCTTGATTTTTGGCTTGAAGCACGTGCAAAAGTCGATCAAGTGCACCCTGATATGATTTGGCTTACTGAATCTGTGCATCCTGGTTTTATCAAATATTTAAGAGATCTGGGCTATGAGTGTTCCAGTGATTCTGAAATGTATCAAGCCTTTGATATCTGTTATGATTACGATATCTTTGACTACATGAACGAATATTTGGCTAATCCTATAAAACTCAATCATTGGCTAGAAGCCATCATTCATCAAGATGTCATCTATCCCAAGAATTACCTCAAACTAAGAAGCTTTGAAAACCATGATCAACCACGTTTACGGTCTAAAGTAAGAGATCGTGCACATTTTATACAGATGCTAGCTTTAAATTTCTTTATTAAGGGTCCAGCATTTATTTATGCAGGACAGGAACATGAAATTTTTGTATCTCCAAGTCTCTTTGAAAATGACTTAGTGCCTTGGAATCAAAAGACGTCGCTTGAATCACTGATCAAGCGTTTGGCTTCACTCAAAAAACAACCCATTTTTGTTGAAGGAAATTTTAATTATCATGCCCAAGAAGGGGTTGCCATGTTTTCTTATACGTATCAGCATCAATTTTTGTTAGGCATTTTCAATCTTGAACAAAGTATCTCGGTTAAAGTTCCCTTAATCGATGGCATCTACACCAATTTTTATGATGAATCAGATATCATCGTGCAAGATCAAACCATCCAATTAAGCGATAAACCCATCATAATTGACACTCTAAAGGAACACATACGATGAAAGTATTTATTGATGATTTTACTCTGATTCGCGTTGAAACTACGATTCAAGTTTTCCAAATAACACTGACTGATCATACCATCCACTTTCTAAAGCGCGAAGGAAATCATCAGTATTTTACGACTGAGCGACCCATCGAACTTCATCTTCATGATCATATTACGATCAATCAAGAGGTGTATCCTCTTTATATTGGACTCGTGACTTTAACCAAAGAGTTTGAACGAAGATTTCGCTATGACGGTCAACTTGGGGTCGATTATTCCAAGAGTTCGACCAGATTTGCTGTTTTTAGCCCGGTAGCAAAAGAAATTTTTGTCGTGATTGATGATATTGAATACCCCATGGTGTACCATGAACCCATTTGGGAGAGAGTGATTGATGGCGATTTTCATGGGAAACATTATATCTACAAAGTTAGACTCGTCGATCAGTTTTACTTTGTCCATGATCCATACACCACCGCTGAAGGTACAAAAGGATCCTATGTTTTAGATTGGTCCTCACTTACACCTATCCACCCAAGTCCTATAGAACTAAAAAACTACACCGATGCTGTCATTTATGAAGGGCATGTTCGAGATCTAACCATCGATACCGATGTATCGCATCCAGGTCTTTTTGATGGTTTGATTGAAAAAAGTAAACTCTTTAATGGGTCAGTTTTAGAGTATATCAAACGTTTAGGAATGACCCATCTACAATTACTCCCCATCTTTGATTTTGATGGAGTGGATGAAAAAGTTAAAGATAAAGCATACAATTGGGGATATAATCCTGTCCAATATTTTGCCCTAGAGGGATGGTTTTCTAAAGATCCAGATGATCCAAAAGATCGCATTGAAGCGATGCGCTCTGTTGTCAATGAAGCTCATCGACTAAATTTAGGTATCAATATGGATGTGGTCTATAATCATGTGTTCTCGAGACATACATTTGCCTATGATTATCTTGTTCCTGGTTATTTTTATCGCCATGATAAAACAGCGAAAGGCACCAATGCTTCCTATTGTGGAAACGATGTGGAAACGAGAAATTATATGGTTAGGAAACTCATCATCGATAGTTTGATCCACTGGGTAGAAAATTATCAAATCGATGGCTTTCGTTTTGACTTAATGGGACTCATGGACATCGATACGATGCATTCAATCGAAAAAGAACTAAAAAAAAGACATCCTTCCATGATGCTTTATGGTGAAGGTTGGAATATGATGACAGAAGTCCCTGCAAAACAACGACCTCATATGGGAAATCATGCTTATTTTCCTGCCTATGCTCACTTTAATGATTTTTTTAGAAACACCATGAAGGGTGAACTCCATGGTCCTGGGTTAGGATTTACCATGGGAAACTCATCTTTAGTGCTGAGAGCGATGGATGCGTTGATTGGAAGTCCGAACATGTTTTTAACGCCTAATCAATCGATCAATTACGTGGAATGTCATGATAATATGACATATTATGATAAACTGATCTTATCTTGTGGTTATGAAAAAGAGAGCTTTAAGTATTTTCAAGATTTTGCCAATCATGTGATCGCAATCTCTCAAGGTATTCCCTTCTATCATGCGGGTCAAGAGTTTTATCGCTCCAAAAAAGGTGTTGAAAATTCCTACAACAGTCCAGATGAAATCAATAAAATTTCTTGGAACACGAAAAGTGAAAGTGTTAAAAAACTAAAAGCGATTTTAAAGATTCGTAAGCGTTATAGCCTTTATCGAAAAACGAAAGATTTATCCCATGTTGCGATTTACAAAGATCAAAACATGATTAAATACGTGCTAGAAGATAAAAAAGTGATGATCACACATTACCTTAAGCACGATGATAAAATTGAAAAATTACCATTAGAAGGTGGAAAAATTCTCTTTTATTCGCAAAATATTTTGATAGAAGAAAATCATATGTTTGTGGATAAACCTGGAGTATATATCGTCTTAATTCATAAAGTCTAAGGAGGTTTCATATGCGTCCTATCCAAGATCATGATGTCAATGAGTATTTACTAGGTAAGCATGACCAAGCGTATGCGTTTTTAGGATCTCATCTCATAAAAAATTCGCAGGGTAAAGTCATAGCCACAGAATTTAGCCTCTATGCACCCAATGCAAAAGAGGTAAGACTCGTGTCATCTTTCAACAACTATGAAGGATGGAAACATGTATTAACTCAAATTCATCCCATGGGATTTTGGCGGATCGAAGTTCCAGGTGATCATACCTGGGCAACCTATAAATATGAAATCCATACCTTAGATCACCGCATTATCTATAAAGCGGATCCTTTTGCCCATTATGCAGAAGAACGACCCAATACCGCTTCTAAGGTTACCGATATCGATGGCTATGTTTGGCATGATCAAGAATGGTTATATAAAAAGAAGAAGGTCTATCAAGAACCGCTTTTAATCTATGAAGTACATCTAGGGTCATGGCGTCGTAAATTTGGTGGCTACAAGCCATTTAATGAAATCGTCGATGAACTGGTTTCCTATGTTCTTGAACAAGGCTTTACGCATGTAGAATTGTTACCCATTTATGAATACCCACTGGATGATTCCTGGGGCTATCAAGGAACAGGATTCTTCGCTCCGACTTCACGCTATGGTGTACCGATGGACTTCATGTATTTCATCGATCGCATGCATCAAGCGGGGATCGGTGTCATCTTAGACTGGGTTTTGGGACATATCTGCAAGGATGCTCACGGCCTATCATTCTTCGATGGGACTCCACTTTATGAGTTTCCTGATCAAGACCGGAGAGAAAACGTCACATGGGGCACGGATAATCTTGATTTTTCAAAGGGTATTACCCGTAGTTTTATGTTATCAGCTCTAAATTTCTGGGTTGATTACTTCCATGTTGATGGATATAGAATCGATGCAGTATCCAATTTAATCTATTATTTAGGAAACAAAAACAAAGGTGTCAATCACGACGCCATCCAGTTTCTTCGCCAGATTTCTTTCCATCTTTTTGGTAAAGATGACAGGATTCTTTTCATGGCGGAAGATTCAACCGATTACCCCTATGTAACACACCCCGTATCTTCAGGTGGCATAGGATTTAATTATAAGTGGAATATGGGATTTATGAATGATGTTTTACGCTATTTCAAAGAAGATCCTATCCACCGCAAGTTTCATCACGATAAGATCACTTTTGGCTTAGTTTACGCCTTTAATGAGCAATTTGTCCTTCCTTTTTCCCATGATGAAGTGGTTCATATGAAAGGATCGCTCGTCAATAAAATGCCAGGGGATTATTTCCAAAAAATGGCCAATTGGCGTTTACTCATCACCCTTTGGATGACACATCCTGGCAAAAAACTACTCATGATGGGTCAAGAGTTCGCCCAGTTTTCCGAATGGAACTTTAGTGGTGAACTCGATTGGCATCTCTTTACTTATCCTGCACATGATGCGGCAAACAGGTTCTTTCGTGACCTAGCACAAGTCTATCGACATCATGATGGACTCTATCAATATGATCATCATCCCAAAGGGTTCGAATGGTCTGTTGTGGATGATCAGGCACAAAGTATCTTCGCCTATATCAGAAGAAGTGATATAGAAACACTGGTTGTTGTCCTTAATATGACACCCAATGTCCACGAATCCTATGAAATTGGTGTACCCTTAGAGGGTAAGTATGAAGAGATACTAAATAGCGATAAAGAAATCTATTTTGGTAGTGGGCAATATAACGGTGTACCCTTAAAAACATTCAAAGGTAACAGACAGCAATTCCAGTATTACATCAAGCCTAAAATTGGACCACTCACGGGAATGATCTTTAGATATCAAGGAAAAAAATAAGTTTGAGGATGTCCTCAAACTTTTTTTATTTTGTCGTTTCTCTTTCGATGAGTTTAACATCAATGATGTCATGTAAACTATCAAGTTCAACCCCACGAATGAGTCGAGTTAGATTGATAAATGATTGTTTTCCCATGAAGTTGACGGATTGATGGATCGTTGTAATGGATGGACTGACCCATTTAGAATAGGGTGTATCATCATAACCGACCAGAGATACATCCTTGGGAACCTTTTTACCTAATTTCTGCAAGATGTTGAGTGTGGCAAACGCTAAGGTATCTGAGAAGGTAAAAATGCCATCGACATGAGGATTATTCTTTAAAACTTCTTCGATTAATCGTGTATCTGGACTTACTAAATCGAAATCAAAGATATCCGCATAAAGATCATGTTTCTTGATTTCATTTAAAAATCCAATGGTACGTTCCATCGTGGTTAAAAGGAATGATGGCCCGCGAAAAACGATTAAGTGTTTCGCACCTGATTTGACTAAGCGCTGTGCGGCGAGCATGCCACCTTTGACATTGTCTGAAGTGATCGAAGGGATATTTTCATCCAAAATATGGTCAACAGTGACCACAGGGATATTGAGTTCAGCAAGTTTATCTCTATTGGAGAAGTTAGAAGCAATAATAAGACCTTCAATGTTATATTGTTCAAAGAATTTTAAATATTCAAGTTCACGGTCAGGATCATCTTGTGTATGGCAGAACATGATCTTATAGCCATAAGCTGCGGCTTGAGATTCAATGCCTTCGAGGAGTTCACCATAAAAAGAAGGTCCGATATGGGGAACAATCACCCCGATAATTTTCGAACTGCGATTGGTTAAACTCCTTGCAAGTTGATTGGGAATAAAACCTAGTTCCTTGATGATCTTATCGACAAGATCTTTGGTTTCTTCGTGAACATAGCCCTTTTGATTAATGACACGTGATACAGTTGAGACACTGACATTGGCGCGTTTAGCAACATCGCGAATCGTAGGTTTCATAAGGTTTCCTCCTTTTTTAGCAGCATAAAACTATACGCTTCTACGTTCATTGTATCATGAAGTGTGAGGATTTGTTCAGTAAGTAAATCGATGTAGCGCCCTTGATAGTTTTTAGGAATGGTGATTAACCCTTTTTTGGGTTCATTATAGATCATCACAAGTAGTTCTGTTTCTTTATCACGCTTGGTGAATAGAAGTGCATTGGAATTAATAAAATGATAATCAGGATCACGCATCACAGGATAACTTTTTCTAAGTTGAATTAACTTTTTCGTAAACGAATAAAAATCGTGATCGATCTCTTGATTATCCCAAAGCATACAACGACGATTATCCGGGTCGTGTTCACCGGTTAATCCGATTTCATCCCCGTAATAAATATTGGGTGCACCACAGGATAAAAACATCAATAAATAAGAGAGCTTCACCCTTCTTGGATCATCTTTTAACCGTCTTTTAATGCGAATAGTATCATGACTTCCAACCAAATTAAACATGTTTTCCATCACATTTTTAGGGGTTTGTGCAAGATAATTTTGAATCATATCGATGAATGTTTCTTTATCAAATGTATGATCCAAATACTTCCAAACTGGATAAATAAGATCATAATTCATCACGGAATCCAGTTGATCACCACGGAGCCAAGGAATCGATGAATCCCAGTTCTCACCCAAAATAAAGGTTTCTTTTTTTGCTTTTCTTGAGACTTCTTTAATCTTACGAAGGAATTCATGAGAGACTTCATTGGAGACATCCAAACGCCATCCATCGATGTCATGCTCCTTAATCCAATAGGTGATGACAGAAAGAAGATGTTCTTCAACCAAGGGGTTGGATGTGTTCCATTTTGGCATCACTGGAGTAAAGGCAAATGTTCTGAATCTCAAAGGGATACCATGATAGTTTATTGGCTTTCCTAGGCTATCTAAAGGAAAATTAACCACAGGGAACTCATCGATAAAAAATGCATCTTTATAGATACTTTTCTCACCGTTTTTGACCACATCTTGAAAGAAGGGATGATGGTATCCACAGTGATTAAATACACCATCAAGCATGACCTTTATCCCTAATTGATGAGCTCTTTTTACCATTTCTTTAAATTCTTCATTTGTCCCTATTTGTGGGTCAATTAAAAAATAATCACTCGTATCATATTTATGAGCAGATGGAGAAAAAAAGATAGGGGTAAAGTAGATTCCGGTAATGCCAAGATCTGCTAAATAGGGAAGCTTCTCCATAATCCCTAAAAGATTTCCACCATAGTGTTCATGATTAAACACTGGGAGTTTACCCCAAGGAAGAACCGTCTCTTCGAGTGTGGTATAAAAACGGTCTGGAAAGATTTGATACCAAATCGTGTCTTTGACCCATGAAGGCGTATGATGTAAGTCCTCTTGATTGAGATAAGGGAAATTAAAATATTCTGTCAAATCATATTCTTGATACAACTCTTTTTCAGAAACAAACTCTTTGACGCGTTTCGCACCGAAAAGATAGGTATGCTCGGGTTCCTTTAAAATGAAGGCATACTTCGTACGAAAGTTTGCAGGTTTGATTTGGACAAAGTAAAAATCGAAGTCACGCGTTTGATAACGTTTCATCATAGGTGTGATGTCATGTTTCCAAACCATCTTCGTAGATAGTGCTGTTTTGTGCCATGAAAAAGGGTCTCCATGAATACATAGGACCTCAGTTAAGTCATTTTTTCCCGTGCGAAGCACAAGGTGGAGTGTGTCTTTATCATAGGCATACGCATACTCTGATTTTGCTTGATGCCACAAGGCTAATCGATTCATTTTTATCACCATGGCTATTATATCATGCGGCTAAACAAAGTTGCGAAAATCCTAAAATATGAAACCGCTAACATTATCTTAGATAAGTATCATTCATGATACAATGAGAATGAAAAAGGAGTCGACAACATGCAGCATTTTTGGTGGATGGAAAGTGTCGGTTACCAGATCTATCCGAAAAGTTTTTTTGACAGCAATGACGATGGCATCGGTGACATCAAGGGCATCACATTAAAATTAGATTACTTACAAACACTGGGGGTCAATTTGATTTGGATTTGTCCCTTTTACGATTCACCTATGGTGGATAATGGTTATGATGTACGTAATTATTTTGATGTCGCAAAAGAGTTTGGCACGATGGATGATGTCAAAGAACTCATTGAACAGGCACATCAAAAAGGAATTAAAATTATTTTAGATTATGTCTTAAACCATACCTCAGATGAACATCCTTGGTTTATCGAAGCGAAATCGAGCAAAGAAAATCCATACCGTGATTATTATCTTTGGCACGATGGAAAAATCGTGGATGGTAAAAAAGTTGAACCGACCAACTGGGGTTCATTTTTTGGTGGTAGTGCTTGGAATTACGAACCTACAACTGACGCGTATTACATGAAGATTTTTGATGATAAAATGCCTGATCTCAATTGGGCAAATCCCAAAGTGCAAGATGAAATGATTTTGATTGCACAAAAGTGGTTAGATCTAGGTGTTGATGGATTTCGTATTGATGCTGTATCCCATCTCGATCGCGCACCACTTGAAGATGCTAGAGCAAATGAGGGTGAAAAATATCCACTCGATTGGAATAAGTTTTCCAATCTTCCACGTGTTCATGACTACTTAAAGCGATTAGCAAAAGAAGTGTTTAATCAAAGAGAATGTGTCACTATTGGAGAAGTCGGTGGGGCAGCATCCATCATAGAAGGTATTAAATATAGTGCTTTTGATTCCAAAGAGCTTTCTATGGTGTTCAATTTTGACCATAATTGGTGTAATAATTTACATGAAATCACGCACCCTAAAAAATTAAAAACCAATGTTAAAGCACTAAAAAATGTCTTTGATCGTTGGCAAACTGCTTTTAAAGACATTGGATGGTTGCCACTGAATTGGCTCAATCATGATCAACCACGCCTGATGAGTCAGTACGGTGACTATCGTTATCCTCTTGCTTCTGGAAAAATGCTAGCAACTGCATTACATATGATGCGTGGGACACCATTTATTTATCAAGGTGAAGAAATTGGTATGACGAATTTCCCCTTTGAAGATGTTAGCCAATTTAATGATGTTTCATCGATTGCAAATTATCGTTATCATCTTGAAAGAGATCCTGAAGATCCGGTTACTGCACTTAGAAAAGCGGCACTAAATTCAAGAGATAATCCTCGAACAGCGATGCAGTGGTCTAGTGATTGGTATGCTGGATTTTCCAGGGTTAAACCAGTTCCGCTTGTCAATCCAAACCATAAAAAGATTAATGTAAAAAGAAATCTATCCAAGAAAAATTCTTTATGGTATCATTATCAACAGTTGATTGATTTAAGACGAAATAGCATCTATAAAGAAGTCATTATCTATGGCACCTATGAGCTGATTGAAAAAGAAAGTGAACTTCATTATGCTTACTTGAGAAAAGATGATGAAAGAACACTTCTTGTTATCAATTCATTTAGTCGGAAAAAGTCAACATTTGATTTAAAAAACTATCAGATAATTCATAGAGTTATATCAAATTATCCCAAAACTAATATAAAAAATGCCCAATTGCACTTAAAACCCTACGAATCAATTGTATTCGAGGTAAAGGAGAATCTATGAGACGAAGCGGTGTATTACTTCATATTTCCAGTCTACCCAGCCCCTACGGGATTGGAACTTTTGGCAAAGCAGCCTATGACTTTGTCGATAAACTCTATCAAGCTGAACAAACCTACTGGCAAATATTACCTCTTGGACCTACCTCCTACGGTGACTCTCCTTATCAGACGTTTTCTGCATTTGCGAATAACCCCTATTTTATTGATTTAGACATGCTCATTGATGAGGGTCTATTGACGCAAAGTGATATTCAATCAACCTTTAATCATCCTCGTTATATTGAATTTGATCACTTATATGAAGAGCGATTTGACGTCTTAAAAAAAGCTTTTCATCGTTTTAATCGTTCGGATTATGCCTATCAACAGTTCATTTTTGATAATCGTTATTGGCTTTACGATTACGCCTTATTTATGGCACTTAAAGTGTATCATCAAGGACGCTCATGGGAAGAATGGCATGAAGATTTACGCCATCGAAAACCAGAAACCCTTCTTCATTATCAAGATCTTCTCAAGGAAGATGTTGAGTTTTATCAGTTTATCCAATTTAAGGCTTACCAACAATGGTATCAACTCAAAAATTATGCCAATCAAAAAGGAATTCAATTTATCGGTGACATGCCCATCTATATTTCCTACGATTCTGCAGATGTTTGGGCAAAACCTGAGTATTTCTACTTAGATCATCAAAGATTACCGATTGATGTGGCAGGGGTCCCACCTGATAATTTCTCCAAAGATGGTCAGTTATGGGGAAATCCACTATATAACTGGGACAAGCTTAAAGAAGATCATTATTCATGGTGGATTGAACGTGTTTCCTCATCGATTCATTTGTTTGATATGATCCGTATCGATCATTTTATTGGGTTCCAAAATTTCTATGCGGTTCCTTATGGTCATAAAACGGCAGCTCATGGTCAGTGGCGAAAAGGTCCTGGTGTCGAACTCTTTCACGCCATCAAGCATGCATTAGGCGATGTGAACATCATTGCTGAAGATTTAGGAGTCATCACAGATGACGTGAGAAAACTTCTCAAAGCTACGGGATTCCCAGGGATGAAGTTACTGCAATTCGCTTTCGATTCTAGAGAAGAAAGCGACTATATTCCCCATCGCTACGAACATAATACCATCGCGTATACAGGAACTCATGATAATGAGACAACATTGCAGTGGTTTAAGAAACTTCCCAAGACAGATCTAAATTATTGTTTAAATTACATCAACCATCGAGGAGGTCATCGTGTGGATAGTTTGATTAAAGCAACTCTCCAATGTCCTGCAAACACAGCGATCATCCCCATGCAAGATTGGTTGCATTTAGGAAAAGAAGCTCGGATGAATATCCCTTCAACCACGGGAAACAATTGGCGTTGGAGAATGCTTATGGAAGAATTCAATGCTGACTTGATAAATAAGATGAAATCGTTTACACTATTATATGGTAGAGGATATCATTCCAAATGAGGATAGTGCCTACTATCCTTTTTCATTGAGGTGGCTATGGATAAAATTAAAGGTGTCAATCTTGGCGGATGGTTCGTCCTTGAATCGTGGATGAAGCCTTCTCTTTTTGAAGGGATCGATTCAAAGGATGAAACAGGATTTGTCACAAAGCATAAGCATCCTGAGGATGCCTTAAGCACACATTGGCATACATTTATCACCAAAGAGGATTTCGTGTATTTAAAGCGTATTGGTATCACCTCAGTTCGCTTACCCATTGCCTGGTGGTTTCAAGGCGATGATCCTTATGTAGCCAGCATTCCCTATATCCACCAAGCGATGAAATGGGCAGCTGAAGTAGGTCTTGATGTTTTACTAGACCTTCATACAGCTCCTGGTTGTCAAAACGGGTTTGATAATGGGGGCATCGAAGGTGTTTTGACATGGCATCTCTCACAAAAAAACATCGATTTAACGACTGATCGTTTGGAATCCATTGTCGTAATGTTTAAAGACTATCCTTCATTTTTTGGCATCGAAGTTCTCAATGAACCTCATGCAACGATCGACATGCGGATTTTACAGCGCTTTTATGCGACTGCGTACCATCGTCTAAGAAAGCATACGGATAAACTGATTGTCTTTCATGATGCATTTCGTCCTAAAGATCCCTCATGGAGTTCATTTTTTCAAACGCATAAGATGACCCACATCGCTTTTGACCTACATCTTTATCATTGTTTCGATGCTAAATTAGCTGAAAGCACCTTTGATGAACATATTGCAGTGATTATGAATGAACGTCTTCCCATGATCAAAGAGATTTCAACCTTTGTTCCTGTCATTATTGGAGAATGGTCTTTGGGCATCCGTTATAAATCAGAACAAACACCGAGTGAATTTAATCAAAAAATACTCACTCGATTGCTTGCAGATGTGCAACTTTATGTTTACTCACAAGCTTACGGATTTTACTTCTGGAGTTATAAGATTGAACGCAACTCACATCTACAATGGGATTTTAAACGTTTAATTAAAGAAGGAATCCTTCCTTCACAATTCTAAAAAAAAAGGAATCCATGTTTGGATTCCTAAATCACATTAACTCGTTTGAGGAATGCCTTTGTGCGTTCCTCTTTTGGTTTCGAAAACATGATATCAGGTGCATTGATCTCAACGATTTGACCTTCAGCCATAAAGACCACTCGATCAGAGACCTCTTTAGCAAATGCCATTTCATGTGTCACGACAACCATGGTCATTCCCTTTTCTGCTAGTTTACGCATGACTTGCAACACCTCACCGACCATTTCAGGATCGAGTGCAGAGGTAGGCTCATCAAAAAGAAGAACCTTAGGATTCATTGCGAGAGCTCTTGCAATAGCCACCCGTTGTTTTTGACCTCCGGATAACTGACTGGGATAAGCTTCGATCTTATCTGATAACCCTACTTGTTCAAGTAATGAAACCGCGAGTTTATTCGCATCTTCCATATTCATTTTTTTAACTAGTTTAGGTGCTAAAATAATATTTTCAACCACAGATAGATGTGGAAAAAGATTAAACGATTGAAAGACCATCCCCATATTCTCACGCAACTCGTTCAAATGAGGATCTTTTATACTCAATTCTTTTCCTTCAAACGTGACAATGCCTGAAGAGGGACTTTCCATTAAATTCATGCAGCGAAGGAGTGTCGATTTTCCTGATCCTGAAGGACCTATAATCGATACGACTTCGCCTTGATGTATGGTTAAATTTACCCCAGTTAAGGCGTGAATGGTCCCTTTAAAAGACTTCTTTAAATCGGTAACAACGATGAGTTCATTATTTTGCATCGGCATGACGTAATCTCCTTTCAATCCAATTCATCAACTTAGAAAGTGGATACGTGAGCAAAAGATAAAGAATACCAGCAGTAATATAAAGTTCAGTGACTGCAGGTGAACTTGCTTTAATAATCCCCACTTGATACATGAGCTCAGCAATCCCTAAGTACATGAAGATCGATGTTTCTTTGATGATGGTCACAAACTCATTACCAAGGGCAGGAAATATGTTTTTTATGGCTTGTGGAAGGATAATATAACGCATGGTTTTAGTTGAAGACAACCCAAGAGATCGTGCTGCCTCAGTTTGACCGCGATCGACAGCCAAAATACCTCCACGAATGATTTCAGAAATATAGGCAGAACTGTTGATTAATAATGCAACCAGTCCAGGGACAAAACTTCCCATATCCAGACCAAAGATAATTACTAAAGGGATATTAAGGATTTGATAAATTAAAAGAACTTGTACAAGCATAGGTGTTCCGCGAATGATCTCTACATATGCGGTTGCAGGAATGCGTAACATCTTCGATGAAGATAATCGCATGAGCGCTGGAATTAAAGCTAGAATACTTCCCAAAAGCACAGCCAAAAAGGCGAGCACAAGTGTCATGCCAAGCCCTTGGAAAAGCAGAGAAATACTATAGGGATTCTCTAAAAACGAGAAATTTAAGAAAATGGGATTATGATGAGTATTCATTGAGCCATTCAGTAATCTTACCTGAAGCGATAAGATCAGTGATTACTTGATTAATCACGCTTAAAAGTTCTGTATTTCCTTTTTTAACTCCAACTGCATTTCCCTCATAACCTTCTAAAATTTCAAGTTCTAATTTGACAAAAGGTGCTCCTTGATTGATGCGTGTATCGGCTACAGGACCTTCTGTGAATAAGGCATCGATTTGATCATTTTGTAGATTATTCATCAGTTCATTCAAATCTTGAATAATTTTAGCTGTAGCATTTGGTGTGAATACTTCGGCAAATTCAGCTTGAATGGATCCCGTTTGTGCGCCTACACGAATGCCTTCTACATTCAAATCTTCAATGTTTACATACTCACTGACATTATCTTGATGAATTAATACAACTTGAGGGACAGAATCTTCGGTATAGTAAGATTGACTAAAATCGATAATTTCAGCACGCGAAGGCGTTGGAGTCATCGCTGCGATGATAAAATCTACTTTCCCATTTCTGACATCTTCAATTAAAAAATCGAACCCTTTATGGACGATACGTAAGTTTTTTCCTAAAGCTTTGGCGATTTCTTTGGCGATTTCAATATCGACACCAACGACCGTGTTTTTACCATCTTCACCTTCAACAATGGATTCATAAGGGGGATAGTCAGCTGAGGTTGCCATCGTCACAAATTCGGTATAAGATTCATCCAAAATGAACTCAAAGACATTACTTGAGTTCGTACATGCAGAAAATCCAACGACACTTAACAATAAGACGAATAAAACGAGTAATTTTTTCATAATCATTTCTCCTTTGATTTAAAAAAAGCCAAAAGCGGCTTTCTTTTCTTGTGTATACTCGGAAAGGATAAATCCCTCGTCTTGGAAAGAAGCTTGACTTTTTTAATGAACTTATTGTAACACAAGACAAAATCATTGCAAGAATATCTTGAAAAAAAAGAAAAGAAAACGTTCACATTCTGAAAATGACAAAAAAATGCTTTGAACTTCAAAAAAATACGGTATAATTTGAATTGACAATTTTATGAAAGTATCTTATAATTGAAATTGCTGAACTAAGGAGGATATGAACGTGATTTTTGATCGTGTAAAAGAAATGATTGTTGAAGAATTAAATGTACCTGCTGAAAAAGTAACCCTTGAAGCTCGTCTTGCTGAAGACCTTGGTGCGGATTCCATTGATGCTGTTGAACTCATTATGAACATCGAAGATGAATTCAAAATTGAAGTATCTGATGAACAAGCGCAGAGCATTAAAACTGTTGGCGATTTAGTCAAGTACATCGAAGCGGTTAAGTAAAAACAAAAGGGGATAACAAAATCCCTTTTTTTGTTGGAAAAATGGCCTTTTTTTAATATAATAGATATGATATGAAAGAAGGTAATCCCCATGTACTACGACTATAATACAATTGAAAAGAAATGGCAACGTTACTGGTATGAGAATAAACTCTTCAAAACATCTGAAGATCGATATAAACCTAAATACTATGTTTTAGACATGTTTCCATACCCTTCTGCTAATGGCCTTCATGTAGGCCATATCGAAGGATATACCGCAACCGATATCATCAGCCGTTATAAAAGAATGCAAGGTTACAACGTCCTACACCCTATGGGGTGGGATGCTTTTGGTCTCCCCGCAGAACAATATGCTCTTTCCACAGGAAAAGACCCTCGTTCGTTCACGTATCAAAATATTGTTAATTTTAAACGTCAGATTATCGAAGCAGGAAAAGGAATCGACTGGGATAGAGAATTTGCGACACCTGATCCTGAATACTTTAAATGGACCCAATGGATTTTTAAAAAGCTCTATGAACATGGTTTAGCTGTTTTAAAAGATGTTGAGGTCAATTGGTGTGAAGCCTTAGGGACTGTATTAGCCAACGATGAAATCGAAGTTGTCGATGGCAAAATGGTATCTGAAAGAGGACAATATCCGGTTGTAAAAAAAGCGATGCGACAATGGGTGCTTCGTATTACTGCCTATGCCGATCGCCTTTTAAGTGATTTAGATACGCTTGATTGGCCAGAACACCTAAAAGACATGCAGCGAAATTGGATTGGCAAATCCAATGGAGCCATGATGACGTTTCATGTTTCAGATTCTGAAGAGTCCTTTGATGTCTTTACGACACGTCCAGATACCATTTATGGTGCAACCTACTGTGTTTTAGCTCCAGAGCATCCTTTAGTATTAAGTATCACGACAGAAGATGAGATGGCATCGGTCAAAGCGTATATCGAAGCAACCAAGATGAAAAATGACATGGACCGGGCTTTAGATAAAACCAAAACAGGTGTTTTCACGGGCTCGTTTGCGATTAACCCACTCAACCATAAGAAAGTTCCTGTTTGGATTGCAGACTATGTTTTACCCCATTATGGAACTGGTGCGGTCATGGCAGTTCCTGCACACGATGAACGTGACTTTGAGTTTGCCCAATCCCATGGGTTAGACATCGTTGAAGTGATCCAAGGCGAGTCTGAGACAGCATATACAGGCGATGGTATCCATTATAATTCAGGCATTATTGATGGACTATATAACGAAGATGCTAAAGCAAAAATCATTGATTATCTCGAAAAAACAAAACAAGGCTATGGACATAGTACTTATAAAATCCGTGATTGGGTCTTCTCAAGACAACGGTATTGGGGTGAACCTTTCCCTGTGATCTATGATGAAGAAGGTAACATCCATATTCTTGATGATAAAGACTTACCTCTTGAACTCCCGATTTTAAAAAACATCCGTCCTTCTGGAACAGGTGAATCTCCACTCGCGAATGCAACCGAATGGCTGAACGTATATTATCATGGGTTGAAAGGTCGCCGTGATACCAATACGATGCCACAACTCGCTGGATCTTCTTGGTATTTTATTGGATATATCCTTAAACACCATCTCGGAATGATCCCCTTAGATACGGAAGAAGCGAAAAAACAACTGGATAAATGGCTTCCGGTCGATCTATACATTGGGGGTACAGAACATGCTGTGGGTCATCTGCTCTATTCGCGTTTTTGGACGAAATTCCTTTATGATATTGGCATTTTATCCGTCAACGAACCTTTCAAACGTCTTTTTAACCAAGGGATGATTTTAGGTGCGGATCATTCGAAGATGAGCAAATCTAAGGGCAATGTTGTCAATCCAGATGAAATCATCGAGTCCCATGGTGCAGATGCTCTACGCCTATATGAAATGTTTATGGGTCCACTCGATGCAGAAAAACCTTGGTCTACTGAATCTCTTAATGGAGCCAAAAAGTTTTTGGATCGTGTCTGGCGACTCTTTGAATTCCCTATTGAAAAAGAAGAGGTTCATACCTTAAGACAACCCCTACATCAAACCATTAAAAAAGTCACTGAAGACTACGATAAATTAGCGTTTAACACCGCGATTAGTCAGATGATGATATTTGTCAATGAAGTTTATAAACAAGGAACCATCGGTAAAGATCAAGCGAGAACTTTCATAAAGTTATTGAATCCCATTTGTCCTCACATCACTGAAGAAATCAATAAAGAAATTTTAAAGATGAATGAAGAACTCATCTATTCTGAATGGCCAGAGTTTAATGAAGCCTACCTGCAGGTTGATGAAGTTGAGATGGTCGTTCAAGTCAACGGAAAGCTTCGTGGACGTTTTACGGTTGGTGTGGATCTCACCAAAGAAGAGGTTGAAAAGCTAGCCTTAGTCAATCCCAACGTGCTCAAACATCTTGAAGGATTAACCGTCAGAAAAGTGATTGTTGTTCCTAATAAACTCATCAATATTGTTGCAAATTAATTATGCCCACGTGGGCATTTTTAATTTAGGAGTAAAATAAAGATAAGTACCAATAAAAAGAAGGTATTCTTTGTATATAGTGTGTAAGGGGAAAATATGGAAAAGGTCAAGGATATCATTCGTGAACTACGTGTTCGCAATTACAACCATTTTGACACATTTTACAGTTTAACAAAACAACAAGTCTTTTTTGCTATCTACGCGATTGTTAAAGATCAAAGTGTCGCTGAAGACCTCTTACAAGATACATACATGCGGTTTTTAGAGAAGATTGATCATTTCAAGGATGGATATAATCCCGTGAGCTATATGACCTCCATCGGACGAAATCTTGCTTTTAATTACTACAATGAAAAGAAAAAAGAAATTGTCTCAGATGACTATATGGACATGATTCCAGCTCCAGAAGAAGAGACTGAGGATGATCCAGATATTCTAGCACTCCTCGATTTATTAACCCAAGATGAACGTGAAATCGTGGTGATGCACGTGATCAATGACTTAAAGTTTCGCGAGATTGCAGAAGTGACTCAAAAGCCATTAGGAACCGTCTTATGGATTTATAATAAAGCAATGAAATATTTAAAAGAAAAGGTAGGTGAATCAAGATGACACGAAAAGAACTCAAAAAGACAATTAAATCAAAAGCAATGGCCTTTGAAGTCAAAGATTTTTCTCGCGAAATCATCGAAAAAGCACAGCACTTACCTCAAACATATGTCATAGAACAGGAAAGACAAACACTAAGACTTAAGCCCATCGTTTGGTTAAGTTTATCGATTATGACATCTTTATTCTTGATTGTTTTAGTGTTAACCGATCAAACGGTCGTTCCACCTATTCCTACTATACCAGAAACGCTTGCCCTAGAGGATCTTGAAGATGCGGTAGCTTTATCGACAATTCAAGCGACATCGTTAATTGATGTCTTAGATAGCGAACTATCAAATACCTCAGATTACACGACCCTATTCATGGGACCTAGAGATCGAAATTTACTTATTCAAGCGGAACTTTTAGATGTTCAACGCTATCTTCAAACCATTGAAATGCTCTATGCATCCAATGAAAACTTTGAAACAGTCGATGAAGCGATCACCAATGGTTTTCAAAGAGAAATGCGTTTTAAAACCAAAGACTTCCTAGATGAAGAAAATGACTATCAGGTGAGATACAATCAACAGATCAATCAAGAAACCAGACACTTTATGATTAATGGTGTCATCGAAGTAGGGAATCAATCCTATCCGATGACTGCTGAAGGAACTTTAGGAGATAAGCAATTTCGGATGGTTGCATCAAAAGATGAAAATAATTATGTTATCTTAGAATATGCTGAAGAAGATGGAATATATAGTTATACGATAGAACTCATCAAAAACGATCTTTCGATTGAAACAGTCTCGATTACTTTAGCAGAAACTGATGATGTTAGAACCGCAACCCTTTCTTTCATCGATGGTGAATCTTTAGGAACCTATACATTTACGATGGGAATCGAAAATGATCGAAAGATCATCTTAGTGTCGTATGTGCTTGATTTTGATGGTGATATTGAACAAGGTACCATGACCATTAGAATTCTTGAACTTCCCAATGTTAGAACGTACTCAATTATCGTTGAACCCGAGGGACGTGCAGCATTTACATTTTCTATGGGACGTATGATGCCTGGCATGAGAGAACCTCACGGTATGTAAAAAGATTTACAAAATATCCCATAATCCCAATAAAAGAGTACTCTCTTAAGTATATAGTGTGAAAGGTAGGTAACGTTATGAAAACAATGAAATGGTTTATGAGTTTATTATTTGTTGCAGGTTTAGCTTTATTCTTATCTTCATGTGCACTGGATGTGAGCGCTCAGGATGATACATATGTCACTTTAGACATCAATCCTAGTGTCGAACTGATCGTCAATCGAAGAGAAGTTGTCGTTTATGCGAATCCATTGAATGAGGATGGCGAAGTCTTGCTAGCAGAGATTGATGTGATTGGTTTAGATCTCGATGAGGCGATTGATCTCATCATACAAACAGCGATTGAATTAGGCTATATTGATATTGATGCAGAAGAAACGATTGTTTCTGTCACTGCTGTTGCGAATGACCCAGAACTTGGTGATAAAATTCGTGATCGTGTCAAAGAACATGTCAACGAAGCTTTTATGAATCGTGGTATGAAAGGCCGTGGCGAAGATAAGGGATTCACACCAGAATTTCTTGCAGAAGCGGAAAGTTATGGAGTTACTCCTGGTTTCCTTCGTTTAGCACAGTCTGCAGTGATTGTGAGTGATGGATTACTTCTTGAAGATGCTTTACTGTTGACAGTAGATGAACTTCAAGCCATCTTAAAGACAGCACGTGAAGAAATGCATGATGTTGCCCAAGCGTTAAGAGATGAATTCTTAGCTGCACGTCAAGCACTCTATGATGAATATTTTCCACAAATCGAAACACTAAAAGTGGATTTAGCCCTTGCAGAAGATAATTTAGTGACTTTGAATGAATCATTAACAGCGAAAATAGCAGAACTTGAAGCAGCGACTGAAGGTACTGAAGCGATTCAAGCTGAAATTGATCTACTTGAAGCCGATATTTTAGCCCTTGAAACCAATATTCAAAGTTTAATTGATCAAATCCAAGTTCTTCGCGAAGCATTACTTGCTGAAGTCGAAGTGATTAGAGATCAATTTCATGAACAATCTGCAGCGATTCGTGAACAAATTGGTCAACTCGTACAAACACGAAGAAATCAACATCATCAAGATGTCGAAGATTTTATGAACCAGATGCAACAACGTCGTGATCAAATGCATGACGAAATTGAAGAATTTCAAAATAGACGCCCATAGTTTCCCCTATAGGGATAAAAGACGAAAGCTACTTAGCCTTCGTCTTTTGTTTTATAGATCATCATCATATAAGGTGGATCATTGTCTTGGTGATAAAAGGATGTCTCAGTGATTTGAAAGTGATGAGGATTTAATGTTTTTAGCCACTGTTGAATTGCATCAGACTCCACTTTACCTTCAGGATGCCCTGGATAAACGACTATTTGTATGAAGCCATCTTTTACAAGATGACTACTAATCATTGTTAATGTTCGAATCGTCACATCATGCATGGTGGTGATGGAAGTATCTCCTTGAGGAAGATAGCCAAGGTTAAAGATGACACCACGATAATTTTTTACATAATCATGGATATGTTCAAATGAATCCAAGATTAAATGTACATGAGGAAGTGTTCCCACTTTCTCTTTTGTTTTTACTAAAGCTTGTTCTTGGATATCAAAAGCATAGACTTCTTTTGCCAGACTCGAAAGCAATAATGTGTCATGACCATTACCCATGGTCGCATCAACCATAATATCATTTTTTTGAATGAGACCTCTTAAGATTTCATGTGCTTGTTCAAGAAGTACGTTCTTTTTCATCATAATCTCCTTGCCATAAGTCAAGTTTTCGCATTTTTTTATCAATTTCATTCGTGACGACAAATTTTTTTCGTGTCCAATGAGGTGCAATGAGCATGGAAGAAGGAGAATCACCAGTAAGACGGTGAATAATGATATCTTTTCTAAGCCATCCGATCTGGTCAACTGTCACATCCACATATTCTTCAAGTGTCATCAGTTTCCAAGGGTTCTTCTTGTATTGATAGCCCATTTTTGTTTTTTCCATGAGATGTAACATGTGGATCTTGATGCCTTGAATATCAAGGGTATTGAGATGTTTCACCGTTTCAATCATCATGTCTTTGGTTTCAAAGGGGAGTCCGTTGATAATATGAACGACGACTTCGATTCTTTTTTCTCTTAATCTTTGGACTGCATCATCAAAGCACGCTAGATCATGGGCACGATTGATGAGTTCGGATGTAGTTTCATGAATGGTTTGTAATCCGAGTTCGATTTGGACTGGCATTCTTTGATTGAGTTCTCCTAGATATTCCACCACATCACTAGGTAGTGAATCAGGGCGTGTACCAATGGATAGCATAATGATATTTTTATCAAGCGTAATGGCTTCTTCATAGAGTTCTTTGAGACGTTTTAAAGGAGCATGGGTATTGGTGTTGGCTTGGAAATAAGCGATATATAAGCCTTCTTCCCATTTGTTATGCATCATTTGCTTGATTTTTTCAAATTGAACAGCTAAAGGTTCTAACTTGTTACCAGCAAAATCACCACTTCCCATATAAGAACAAAATGTACATCCCCCTGTGGCCACAGTTCCATCGATGTTAGGACACGTAAAGCCACCATTCAAGGATATTTTGAATACTTTTTGTCGATATTTGTGCAAATAGTAGTGATGCAGCGTGTTATAATGTTTTTCGTGATTCATTAAGTTCATGTTTTTCACCACATTCATTTTATCATATGGCGTCTTATTATGTTATAATAAAACACAAGGAGTTGAAGGTATGTTCAAGCGTCTAACAACTAGTTTAACACGACCCCCGCAAGCGGTTTTTTTTATCAAGGATTCTTGGGGAAAAACGCTTCTTTATTTCTTTTTAATTCCGATGTTACTCATGATTCCTGTGTGGTTATCGGTTACGATCAATCCAGGAATGTCTGTGGATCGATACGAAATCTTAGTGACTGCATTAAAAACCGATTTTGTTCTTCAAGGGACAAGAATCGAAGATGGGACATTGATCAATAGCCAAGATGTAACATCATCTTTTGAATATTTCACCCTCGCTATGGGAGATATCGAAACGACGAATCAACAGATTGTTTTCTATTTTGCTGAAACAGAACTCACCCTCAAAGTGGCTAACATCACCTTTAATGGTGTCAGTTATCAAGATTTAAATCTAGAAAACTACGATTTTAGCGATGAATCAAATACCAATGTAAGACGTTTAGCAGGTGCCATTAAGGCATATTATGATGAGGTTGACGTTTTTGATACCTCAGAAATTTTCATCGTCTACTTATCAGCACTTATTGATTATGCACTTTTAGCCTTACTTATGGCATTTTTAATGATTTTCGTCAGTCGTAGTTTACCATTTACATTTTCACAGCGACTCAAACTGTCTGTTTATTTATCCACTATTTGGATTTTCATGGAATTAGTCATCATTTTATTTGCTGAACCTCTTTTAGATTTTCTAGCAGTCGGTGTGCTCTATGTCTATCATTTTTGGGCATATCGTTCGATTAAATGGATTGAAGGGAGGCCCCAAGGTTGAGTCTTAATAAATTTCAAGTCTTTCTCGAACAATCAAAATTTACCCACCCCATCATTAGTCAAGCATCCTTAAATCATGTTCTTATCGATGAGATAAATAAGACGTGGGTTTTTCACATTACTCTCCCTGAAGTGGTTGAACCTGAAGCTCTTTTACCCTTTATTCAACATGTGAAAACATTCTTTTACATCCCACGCATATTAAGTGGTGTTGATGTTGTAATTCATTATACGTCAATCGATAAATTTGCTGATTATGCCCTTAGTTATTATGACTATGCTATCTTAGAACTCGCCAAAGAAAAAGCGCGTTTCTTAGTGCTAAAAAACTTTAAAGTACGTTATGAAAATCAATCATTCATCGTTCAAATCGATCAAGATAGTACCTACGTGACAGAATATTTTTCTGATATTATGACCATGTTTAAAACCTTTGGGTTAACAGTTAAGGTGAAGCACGAAGTGCAAGTGCATCTAACCCCTGTATCAAAAATGATTGAAACTTCCATTGAACAACAAGAAAAAGTGATGGAACAAAAAGTGGTTTATGCAAAACAAGCCTCGAATAAACAATCGGTGAAAAAACAGTTTTCAAAAAAGTCATCAGCCTTATCTGTCCCTATTAAAGAGATCCCTATTGATCAGTATAGACTCGACCAATACAAGAATGAAAAAGGAGATATTGTCTTTCTTATCGAAGGTGAAGTCTCAAGACTCGATTTACGTCAACTCACCAACATGCAGCTTTTGACCTTTGTTTTAGGCGATGAAGATGATGCCATCTTTGTTAAAAGATTTATCAAATCCGATAAAGACAAAGATCTCGCTGACTCGATCCATGAAGGCGATTTTATTCAGGTAGAAGGACGCGCCCAATTTGATACCTACCAAAAAGATGTCGTTATTTTTGCAGATGCGATTCATTTCATTGAAAAAAGTAAAAAAGAAGAGCGTATGGATCGTGCAAAAGATAAAAGAATTGAATTCCATATTCATACAAAAATGTCCAATATGGATGCGGTAACGGATGCGACTGACTACATTGAACAAGCGATTAAGTGGGGCCATGAAGCCATCGCATTTACCGATCATAACGGACTTTATGCCTATCCTGAAATCTTTAAAGCTGTCAAAGGTAAAGATATTAAACCGATCTATGGTGTTGAGCTTGACTTTGTTGATGAAATGTCTTTTAAGATCACATCATCACCTAAACAAGATATTCCTTTAAAAGATGCAACCTATGTCGTATTTGATATCGAAACGACGGGTTTATCCAGTACGCGTGATAAGATTATTGAAATCGCAGCTGTAAAAATCATCGGCGGTAGTATCACAGAGCGTTATCAATCATTTATCAACCCAGGTGAATCTTTATCTCAATTCACCACAGAACTTACCGATATCACCGATGAAATGCTTGAACAAGCACCGATGATTGAAGAGGAACTTCCCCATTTTCTAGCGTTTATTGAAGGTGCTATTTTGGTCGCACATAATGCACTTTTCGATATTGGTCATATTCGCGAAAATGCCTCAAAGTTGGATTTGTCATTTGATGATACCTGGATTATCGATACGTTGAACTTAGCACGTTATTATTACAATGATCAACTCAAACGCTTCAATCTTAAAGCGGTTGCAAAATACTTTAAAGTCAAACAAGAACAACATCACCGTGCCGAAGATGATGCAAATGTCACTGCACAAATTTGGCTCATGATGATGACTGATTTGATGACCAAAGGGATCAAAACCTTTGCTCAAATCAACCTTTCACTCGAAGATAAAGAAGCATGGAAACACCTCATGCCCCATCATATTATGGTGTTAGCACAAACCCAAACAGGTTATAAAAACTTATTTAAGGTGATGAGCGATGCTTTAACCACGCACTTTTATAATGGACCACGCACCTTAAAATCAGTCCTTGAAAAATATCGTGAAGGACTTTTAGTGGGGAGTGGGTGTGCCAATGGTGATGTGTTTGAGGCTGCTTTAAACCGTAGTGATGAGGATTTGATTGAAGCCATCAAATATTATGATTATATCGAAGTTCAACCTCCTCAAGCCTATAAACATCTTGTTGAAGATTTAGGAGCGCATGGAGAAGAGATTATTGAAGCGATTATCTCAAAAATTGTCCGATTTGCCAGAGAACAAAGTAAGATAGTCATCGCAAGTGGTGATGTCCATTATCTCGAGAAAAAAGATGTATTATATCGTGAAATCTACATCAGAACACCACTGGTTGGTGGGGGAATTCACGAATTATCTCGCTACCAAGTGATGCCTGAACAATATTTTTTAACCACCGATGAAATGCTCAAATCCATGACTTTTTTAGGTAAAGAACTCGCCTATGATATCGTGGTTAAAAATACGCATCTCCTAAATGATATGATCGACAAGATTCAAGCATTTCCCAAAGCGCTTTATTCCTTACCCAATGATGCATTTAAGGATTTACTTGGAATTGATAGCATCGCTGACGAAGTCAAGCGTCTTGTCTATGATAAGATGCAATACATGTATGGATCAAGACCACATCCACTCGTGATGGAGCGTGTCTCAAGAGAACTCAAAAACATTATCGAAAATGATTTTGCTCCCAACTATTTTATCTCTCATCTCTTAGTTAAAAAATCGTTAGATGAAGGTTATCTCGTCGGATCTAGAGGATCGGTTGGATCTTCTTTAGTCGCTACTCTTCTCGATATCACAGAAGTCAATCCTTTAAAACCTCATTATCGCTGTCCAAGTGGAGATTTTACTGTCTTTCACTTAACCGATGAAGAAGCACTGCACTATGGGATGTCACCGGAACAAAAGAGTTTTCAACCTTTCCTAAAAGGTATCCAATCAGGTTATGATTTACCGACAAAAACCTGTCCATATTGCGGAAAACCTTTGATCAAAGATGGTCATGATATTCCCTTTGAAACCTTCTTGGGTTTTGATGGAGATAAAGTTCCTGATATCGATTTAAACTTTTCTGGTGATTATCAAGCCAAAGCACATGCCTATGTCAGAGAACTCATCGGTGAAGATCATACCTTTAGAGCAGGCACCATTCAAACGGTTGCCGAAAGAAATGCTTACGGCTATGTCAAAGGGTATCTTGAAGATAAAAACATTCAAGCAAGAAGTGCTCAAATCGATCGCCTTGCGAAAAAAATTGAAGGCGTCAAACGCTCCACCGGTCAACATCCAGGGGGTATTGTCGTCGTTCCTAAATCACGAACCATCTATGATGTCACTCCGATTCAATTTCCTGCCGATGATGTCAATTCTGAATGGAAAACCACCCATTTCGATTATCACTCCTTTGAATCCAATCTATTGAAGTTAGACATTTTAGGTCATGATGATCCGACCATGATTAAGTTTTTAATGGATTATGTCTTTGAGCATCCCGATGAGTTTCCTTTTCACCGTGCACAAGATATTCCTTTAGATGATCCCAAGGTGTATGAATTATTTTGTGGAACAGATGTCATTCATGTCAAAGAAAATGAAATCATGAGTGCAGTTGCCTCTTATGGGATCCCAGAATTTGGCACACCATTTACTAGACAAATGCTCATAGATACCAAACCGAAATCATTTGCTGGTCTGGTTAAGATTTCAGGATTATCGCATGGAACTGATGTCTGGTTAAAAAATGCACAATCCCTTGTTTCAGGACATAAGGATTACGGGAAAATTCCCTTTGATGATATCATCGGTTGTCGTGATGATATCATGGTTCAGCTTGAATCATTTGGTCTTGAACCCAAACGCGCTTTTGATATTATGGAATTTGTGCGAAAAGGAAAACCTTCCAAAGAAAAAGCGACATGGCTTACCTATGAACAAGACATGCGGAAGAACAGTGTACCTGACTGGTACATATGGTCAGCAAGTCAAATCAAGTATATGTTTCCTAAAGCGCATGCCACTGCCTATGTCATTATGGCGATGCGTATCGCTTGGTTTAAAGTCTATAAACCCTTACTCTTTTATTCCGGATTTTTCTCCAAGAGAGTCGATCAATTTGACTATGAAGTCATGATTGCTGGTGCCAATGCGATAAGAAATAAATTGGTGACCTTATCTGAGCTCTTTAATCCCAAAGTAAAAGATGAAAATTTAACGGTTACTTTAGGGGTAGCCCTTGAAATGACCAAGCGTGGCTTTAATTTCTTACCCATTGATATCAACAAATCCGATGCGACCGTCTTTACCATGGAAGATAAGGGACTTAGAATGCCCTTTAAGGCCATTGACGGTCTAGGGGAAGCCGTTGCCTATGATATCGTCCAAAAACGTAGTGAACGCCCTTTTACGTCGCGTGACGATGTGAAGGAAAGAACACGCATTAACAAGACGATTTTTGAGAAACTTGAAGACTATGGTGCATTCAAGGATCTAAAATCGGAAAATAATGTGATTGATGCCGGTTTATTTGCACTTTTATAGATCCTTATTATATAATAAAGTCGTAAAAGGAGTTGATGATAATGCGCTCAACAAACCCAGTATTTAGTTCTCTAGAACGCAGTCAAGCGTATGCAAGTGCAGAAACTGCAAGTTATCGTGGCATAATGTTTAAGACAGGCTTTTTATTGATGGTTGCGGTATTAACGGGTTATTTATCCCTTGCATATATCCCTATCAATCAATTGCTCCCACTGATTGGTGTTTCTGCCATCGTTGGATTTATTTCTGTGATGATCGCAGTCAGATCCGTGCGTTTAGCTCCTGTATTTTCTGTGCTATATGCCGCTGCTGAAGGGGTATTGCTTGGACTGATCACAATTATAGTCAATAATGAAGTTCCTGGTGCTGCTTATGCAGCTTTACTTGCGACAGGAGCTATATTCACTGTGATGTTATTTCTTTACAGTTCAAGAACCATCCGTGTGACACCTACATTCAGAAGAATTATGTATTCTGTTATTCTTGGGATCTTATTTTTCATCGTCATTCAGTTGGTTTTAGGTATCTTTGGTATTAATCTCCAAATGACTTCTGGTGTTGCACTTATCGTAAGTGGTGTGTTTATCGTGGTCGGTGCGCTTATGCTAACCCTTGATTTTGATCGGGCAGAAATGATTGTTTCTGGTGGCATGGATCGCTCCTATGAATGGATGGTTGCCGTGGGACTTATGGTGACGATCGTTTGGATTTATGTAGAACTTTTAAGATTTATTCTTATTTTATCGTCAAGAAGAAACTAATAGAAAATCGACGAAGAGGAAAAGTAGTCAAATCACCCTTGTTTAGCGAGCATGGACCGGTGTAAGCCATGTCAAGAAATTTGATGAATTCACCTTGGAGAGGTGCTAATCCCACCCGAATCATCCGCGTTAAGGATTCTATGAGGGCTAGATTCATATCTAGAACTAAGGTGGTACCGCGTAATAACTTACGTCCTTAGATGATAAGGACGTTTTTCTTTTTAAATGAATGAAAAGAGGTGTGAGGATGAAAGAATCACTAGAATTAATGAAAAATAAAGCCTTGATGGCAATCACGCAAGCGGAAAACTTAGAACAACTTGAAGGTATACGTGTGCAATTTTTGAGCAAGAAGGGTGAAGTTTCTTTACTGATGGGAACACTACGTGATCTACCCATGGAAGAAAGACCTTCGTTTGGTGCAGAAGTCAATCTTCTTAAAGCGAGTATTGAAGAAGCACTCTATGATAAAAAACAAATCTTAGAAGAACAAGCGCTAGCTGCCATCCTTGAAAAGGAAAAAATCGACGTCACGTTACCAGGCTATCAATTTTACCAAGGTGCGATTCATCCACTCAATCAAGTGATCGAAGATGTTGAAGATCTTTTTGTCGGCTTAGGGTATGAGGTTGCTGAAGGTCCTGAACTGGAAAATGATCATTATAATTTTGAAATGATGAACTTAGATAAAGAACATCCTGCACGTGCGATGCAAGATTCTTTTTATACGGATGAAAATCATTTACTGCGCACGCATACCTCCCCTGTTCAAGCAAGAACCATGCTAGAAAAAAAGGGAAAACCCTTGAGAATAATTTGTCCTGGTAAGGTGTATCGCAGAGACGATGATGATCCAACACATAGCCATCAATTTACGCAAATTGAAGGATTAGTCATCGACGAACATATCACATTTGCGAACTTAAAAGATGCCCTACTCACGATGGTGCGTCATCTTTTTGGTCATGATCGCATCATTCGTCTTCGCCCTTCGTACTTTCCATTTACGGAACCATCGGTTGAAGTGGATGTCAGTTATCAGAAAAAAGATGGTACTTTAGGGTGGATTGAAGTGTTAGGTGCGGGTCGTGTCCATCCTCGTGTTCTTGAAATGGGTGGCTATGATCCTAAAAAATTCCAAGGGTTTGCCTTTGGTGTTGGGGTTGAACGCATTGCCATTTTAAAGTACAAAATTGATGATATACGTCATTTCTATTTAAACGACATAAGATTTTTAAGTCAATTCAAGGGGGTTAACCGATGAAAATCCTAGAAAACGTCCTCAAGACATTTATTGATGTACCGGATAATATGCTTGAGTTAACCAATCAAAAAATCATAGAAGTCGAATCTTTTGGACCGATCAATGAGGCGACTAAGCTCGTGATAGGAAAAGTTTTAACCTGTGAAGATCATCCGAATTCGGATCATCTTCACGTCACGACCGTTGATTTAGGTGATCGTATCGAACAAATCGTATGCGGTGCACCCAATGTCGCCAAAGATCAATATGTCATCGTTGCTCAAGTAGGCACGGTTTTACCGGGAAATTTTCAGATTAAAGCGAGCAAGATTCGCAATGTTGACTCCAATGGGATGATCTGTTCACTTTCTGAATTAGGATTTGAAGAAAAAGTTATTCCTGATCTCTATAAAGATGGTATTTTCTATTTTAATGAAGCGAAACCTTTGGGTACGCCAGCACTTGCACATCTTGCTCAAGATGGGTGGGTGATGGAATTAAAATTAACGCCTAACCGTGGGGATTTACTTTCACATTTAGGCTTTGCCTACGATTTGGGATCCATGACAGATCAACCTGTACGATTACCAGATATACAAATTGAAGAACTTGGCAACAAGAATCCTTATCAAGTGAAAATTGAAACAGAAGGGTGTGGTCTTTATTATGCCCGTTATTTCGAACATGTCACGATCAAGGAATCCCCTTGGTGGCTAAAATCCGCACTCTTGGCTTCGGATATTAATCCCATCAACAATGTCGTGGATATCAGTAATTATGTTTTAATTGAATACGGGACACCGCTGCACATGTTTGATGCTGCAAAATTAAAGTCCAAGACGATTGTCATCAGAGATGCTTATCCGAAAGAAAAAGTCGTCACTTTGGATGAAGTTGAACGTGAACTGATCAAAGACGATGTCTGCATTACCTCACATGATGAAGTGATTGCTGTGGGAGGTGTCATGGGGTTAGAAAGCACAATGATTGATGAAAAAACCACCTCTGTCCTTTTAGAAGCTGCCTATTTTGATCCCAAACGCATCCAAAAAACGAGTAAGCGACTCAATCTAAGAAGCGATTCATCCTTAAGATTTGAACGAGGTGTTGATCCGAGCCGTGTGAAACTTGGTCTAGAACGCGCCACACAACTTTTAATTGAACTTGCGGATGCTAAAGTAGCCAAAGGAATTGCGGAAGCAAAAAATCATCCCTATGAAAACCCATGGGTAAACATTAAAAAGGACTATTTCAATCAAGCATTAGGCGTCATGATTGCAGAAGAAGAACTCCTTTCGTATTTTGATCGTTACCGTTATGAAGTCAAAGTAGAAAAAGATTCTTATGTATTAAGAGCACCTTCCTATCGCAACGATTTAATTATTGAAGCGGACTTCTTAGAAGAAGTTGCCCGCATGTATGGACTTGACCGCATTCCGATGAAATCAGTCGATAAACCTTTGCCAGGGAAACTCACCTTTAAACAAAAAAGACTGAGACATCTCCGTCATCATTTATCCAATTTAGGGCTTTATGAAGTCATTACCTATTCACTTCTTGCACCCGAAGAAGTCCATCGTTATAACAAACTTGGTACACCGGTTTCTGTCTTAATGCCACTTTCAGAAGACAAAAAGACGCTTCGTCAATCCTTGGTTCATGGATTACTTGAAGTCATCAGTTACAATCAATCCCGTCAACAAGAAAGTGTCGCGATCTTTGAAATGGGAAACTGCTTTGCTGAAGATTTAGAAGAACTCCATTTAGGGATTGCTCTATCAGGTCCATGGCACCAAAACCTATGGAAAAAAGAGAAAGTTACCCCTGATTTTTACACTGTGAAGGGAATTCTTGATACACTCTTCGAACCTCTAGGCATCTCATTAACCTATCAAATGAGTCAAGCTGTTCAAGATTTCCATCCTTACAAACAAGCAACAATTCTCTATCAAAACCAGATCCTTGGGGTCATCGCAGAAGTTCATCCTTCACATACCAAAGATCTTGATATCGCACCTACTGTACTCGCAGAAATAAGTTTAATGCCACTCCTTGAAGAAGGACCGCTCATGTCCTATCAACCGATTTCTAAATTTCCTTCGATCACCAGAGATCTTGCCGTGATCGTGAACGAGGAAATCCTGGCAAGTGATCTTCTTCTTATGATTAAACAAACCGCTAAAAAGGTTTTAGTCAAAGCAAATATCTTTGATATCTATCAAGGATCATCCATTGAAAAAGGTAAAAAATCACTGGCATTCTCCCTTGTATTCAATGATTCGGAAAAGACATTAACGGCAGATGATATCGATCAAATCATGAAAAAAATCATCAACCGACTCAATTTTTCGTATCAAGCCATCGTACGTAGTTAAAAACCTGATTCGTCAGGTTTTTTTATTTGTTGGAGCATAAAATCGTGTATAATAAGAGAAGGTGATAACATGCTAATCTATAACCTAACTCACGAAGAGTTAGTCTCATTTGTAACTGAACATCAACACAAAAAATATCGTGCCGATCAAATATGGCATTGGCTCTATAAACAAAAAGTCCAATCCTTTGATGAGATGACAAACCTCACTTCAGATCTCATCGATCTTTTAAAAGCCAATTTTGAAATCAAAGCACTTGAACTTGTTATTAAACATCTAAGTACAGATGGTACCATCAAAGCACTTTATGGCTTAACAGATGGAAATTTAATTGAATCTGTCTTAATGAAACATCACTATGGTAATTCGATTTGTGTGACCACACAAGTCGGATGCAATATCGGATGTTCATTTTGTGCATCGGGATTGCTCAAGAAGAAAAGAGATCTCAATGCGGGTGAAATCATTGCTCAAATCATCGAAACTGAACGACTCCTCGGCGAACGAATCTCTTATGTCGTGGTCATGGGAATCGGTGAACCTTTCGATAATTATGAAAATCTTTTAAAGTTCCTATCTAACATCAACCATCCCAAAGGACTTGCGATTGGAGCCCGTCATATCACTGTGTCAACCTCAGGTATTGTTCCTAAGATTAAAGAATACGCCCATATGGGACTTCAAGTCAATTTGGCCATCAGTTTACATGCACCCAACAATGAAATTCGTTCCAAATTGATGAAAATTAATAAAGCATATCCTATCGAAGAAGTGGTTGACGCTATCCGCTATTACCTCAAAGTCGCTAAACGACGTGTGACCATTGAATATATTTTAATCGATGGACTCAATGATTCCAAAGAGACAGCATTAGAACTCGTCCAATTACTTAAGGGACTCAATGTTTATGTCAATTTAATTCCTTATAACGAAGTGATCGAAGCCGATTATAAACGCAGTAAAACCGAAACAATGGAAGCTTTCTACGATATTTTGATGAAGAATAAAGTTCAAGTAACACTAAGAAAAGAACAAGGTCATGATATCAATGCCGCTTGTGGCCAATTAAGAAGCCAACAACTTTAGGAGGTTCATTTGAAACAAGGATTTATTAAAAAGATCATCTCCAATCAATATACACTGATTGATTTGGACACAAAAGAAGAAATTCTCGCTTCAGCACGCGGTAAATTACGCTATCTTCGTCTGGATGAAAAGTCATCATTTAATAAACAAGAAACGATGAAGACAAAAAAAGAGACTAAAATAACCACGATTAGCCCTAAAGTAGGGGATAATGTAGGCTATGAAGCGGATCTTGATATCTATTGGATCAGTGAAATCAAACCACGGAAGAATGATTTAGTACGTCCCGATGTCGCCAATGTGGATCAAGTATTACTCGTTTTTTCCTGTATTCGACCAGATTTTAGTTTCCATCTTCTCGATCAATTTTTGATTATTATGCAACAAGAAGCATTAACACCAGTACTTGTCGTGACTAAGATTGATTTAGTTGATGAAGCCATGTTAAATGAGCTTAAAATGGCACTTCAATACTATGTAGATATGGGAATTGAAGTCTATTATGTCAACAGTAAACAACGGATTGGATTCGATGTTTTAACACATATATTTCGAGATAAAATCACGGTTCTTGCGGGTCAAACTGGTGTCGGAAAGTCAACACTACTCAATGCACTTAAACCGGGACTCAATTTGAAGACACAAGAGATTTCCGAAGCTTTAGGTCGTGGGAAACATACGACCAGACATACAGAACTCTATGGATTTAACCAAGGGTATATCGTCGATACCCCAGGATTTTCAAAAATTGATTTTAAGATTTTCTTTCAAGACGACTTAAAAAAATATTATCCTGATTTTCAAAATGTGTCACATTTATGCAAATTTGGCTCGAATTGCCTTCACTTAAGTGAACCCGGATGTGAAGTCAAGAAAAGAGTTGAAGAAAAGCGTATTCCTGCATCTCGCTATGAAAACTATGTGCAATTTGCAGAAGAAATCAAAGCACAAAAAGCAAAATATTAGGAGGTTTATTTATGAAGATCGCTCCTTCCGTACTTACGGCTGATTTTTCACATTTATCCACTGAACTTGAAACGATTGCTAATGCAGATTTGCTTCATCTAGATATTATGGATGGACATTTTGTCCCGAATATCTCCTTTGGTCCTGCCATTACCAAGTCGATACACGATCAAACTCATCTTCCATTAGACATACATTTGATGGTTTCTGATCCACTGCAGTGGGTCCCTAAGTTTGCTTTTGAGCAAACGAAGTATCTGACGATTCATGTCGAAGCCAATCACGTCTCAGAGACGATCCAAGCGATCAGAAAAGAACATATCGGTGTGGGTATCTCACTTAAACCAAAAACTCCCTTAAGAGCCATTATCCCCTATATCAATGAAGTTTCTTTAGTTTTAGTGATGACTGTTGAACCAGGGTTTGGTGGACAATCATTTATGATTGAGATGATGGAAAAAGTGAAGGAATTGGTTGAGCTTAGAAAAAGAGAAGGACTCCATTTCTTGATTGAAATCGATGGTGGTGTCAATGAAGAGACCATCCAGATTGCCAAATCATCAGGTGTGGATATAGCGGTGGTTGGTTCCTATCTATTCAATCAAGAAGATCGACATCAGATGATTGAGGCGTTGAAATGCGTGTAATCGTCGTCACACATCCCACACCAAAAGATATAAAAAAAATCCTTCATATCAAGGATTCAGATCAGATTATTGCGGTTGATCAAGCCGTACTCGCTTTATATAAACAACGGATTAAAATTGATCTTGCTGTCGGTGATTTTGATTCATTACCTAACCAAGGTATCTTGACCCAACTTCATGTGGTTCGCTTGAATCCGATTAAAGATGTCACAGACACACATCAAGCCCTCGTTGAAGCGATGAAGATGAATCCAGATGAGCTGATTATGATGGGGGGTATCGGGGGAGATCGCGTCGAACATTTCATGATTCATACGATGTTTTTTGATGAATTCCCGATGCTTAAGATGATGGATGATCATTCGATCATTGAAAGACTCTCGAAGGGGCTTCATGAAATCGATTCAAAAGAATATATCAGTTTTGTCGCTTATCCTAAAGCAGTAATTTCACTTTCAGGGTTTAAGTATGACTTAAATGAATATCTCCTCATGACCTATGACCCGTTATGTATCTCCAATGAAGTGATGGGTGAGAAAGGATTTGTTCATATCCACGAAGGATCTATCTTAAAGATAATATCCAAGCGGGATTCATAAAAAAAAATAAAAGGCACTCGCCTTTTTATTTTTGATTAAACGCGTTCTAAATTATTCTTTTTCAGTGCACGAGCGGAAACTTTCACCTTGATCACTTTTCCGTTTTCGTCTTTGATGCGGACGGTTTGTAGATTGCTCTTCCATACACGACGCGTCGCGTTTAATGCGTGACTGCGCTTATTTCCAAAGACAGTCTTTTTACCTGTTACGTAACATTCAGCCATATTCTCACTCCTAACTGCACAACCTAATTTAACATAAAAAAATAAAAAAAGCAACCGAGAAACGAATAATCAGAGCAAGAAAATTTCAAATCATTGACAACTTGCCAAATGTGACTAGACAATTGAAGTATTTCGAAGAAATATGCTATAATATAGGCGTATTATTATGTAATCTGAAAATGCTTGTTTTTTAAAAACAATAATGCTATACTAAAACAGTATAAAAATGTATTACCTCATGAAACAAATATTTCACCCTTTATTATAGATCAATTTTTCCAATAGGGAGGTTCAATATGGCGAATCAAACAGTCAGTGGAACTCTATTTAAGAAAATGGTAACGAACGGCGCAGTTAACCTAAAAAATAATCACAAAGAAATTGACCATCTCAATGTCTTTCCTGTCCCCGATGGAGACACTGGAACGAATATGCAAATGACGATGATGGCCGGCATTAAAGAAGTCAGTAACTTAGATTCTCAATCAATCGTTGATATTTCAAAAATTTTATCTCGCGGCTTGCTCATGGGGGCACGTGGTAACTCAGGTGTTATCTTGTCCCAATTTTTCCGCGGTGTTTATTCAGAAATCGCGAAGATCGATAATGGATCTGCAACTGTCAAGGAGTTTATTCAAGCATTAGTTGGTGGCTACCAAATGGCTTACCGTGCTGTGATGGACCCCGTTGAAGGAACCATACTTACTGTCGTTAGAGAATCCGCCGAAAAAGTAGTTCGTGAATCCAGTCATTTAAATAGTGTTGAAGAAGTATTAAAGATGTATTTAGATCAAGCAAATGAAACCCTCATCAAAACTCCAGAGTTACTTCCTGTTTTAAAAGAAGCTGGTGTCGTCGATAGTGGTGGTGCTGGATTTATTAAAATTATTGAAGGTTGGCTCATGGCCCTTGAAGGTCAAATGCTCAATGAACAAGAAGTCAGCCATCATGTTCAACAAAGAGAACATTATCATGGTGCAGAAAACTTAGGTCAAGTAGACATCAAGTTTGGGTACTGTACTGAATTCATCGTTAAGCTCCACAAACCAGAGAAGTTTAACGAAAACTTTATGAAAGATCCCCTATCTCAAATGGGTGATTCTTTAGTGGTTGTCACTGATGATGATCTACTCAAGGTTCATGTCCATACCAATCAACCCGGTGTGGCACTCACCTTAGCACAAAAATATGGTGATCTTCAAACCATTAAGATTGAAAATATGAGAATCCAAAATGAAACGATTTTGGGTGATCAAGTGAGTGATCATAAAAAAGCACAACCTACTCCTACCAAAGTTGCCAAGCCCAAAGCTAAATTTGGCATTATTGCTGTGGCATCCGGACAAGGAATCCATGAAGCATTTAAAGAATTAGGCGTAGACTTGATTATAGATGGTGGCCAAACCATGAATCCTTCTACGGAAGCTTTCGTGAAAGCTGTTGAAGAACTCAACACAGACCATGTCATCATTTTACCTAACAACAAGAATATAATTTTATCCGCTGAACAAACATTGGATTTACTCCCCGATCGTTCCATCCGCGTCCTTAAGACAAAGAGTATTGCTCAAGGCTATTCATCATTGATGGCATTTGATCCAACAGCTGAAGTCGATGATAACGTAGAACAGATGATGGATGTCGTCTCCAATATGCGTTCAGGAGAAGTCACTTACGCAGTTAGAGATACTGAACTCAATGGGGTTCAGATCAAAAATGGCGACTTTATCGGAATCACAAGAGGTGAAATCAAACTCTCCACTCCATCGCGTTTAGAAACCACTCAAGGGCTTTTAAATGATATGATCGATGAATCAAGAGAAATTGTGACCATTTTCTATGGAAATGATACTGATGAAGATGAACTCGATCAGGTTGTAGCCCATGCGAAGAAGCTCAATCCAGACATCGAAGTCGATGTCATCGAGGGTAAGCAAGATATTTATACCTATATCATTGCTGTTGAATAAGGATAAAAAAGGTGTTCGCACCTTTTTTAATGGCGGACGTGGTGGAATGGTAGACACGCATGTTTGAGGGGCATGTGGCCGCGTTAGGCCGTGTGAGTTCAAATCTCATCGTCCGCACCATATGAAATGCATAGGTTTGATACAATCGTATCAGGCCTTTTTTTGCTTTAATAAGGGCTTTTTCTTACTTTGATGAATGGGTTTTGACATCAAAAGTTGTAAAAATCAAGGATAAAACTCGAGAGCATAATAGACGCTTACACGATTTGATTGAATTTTACACGATTACAAGTCATTTTACACGATTTGCCTTTGATTTACACGATTTGCTTATATGAACTATCAAACAATTAATATATCTATCTAAATGTTTTGACTTTTAGTTTCAATTTTTATAAAAAGTGATATAATAATGTTAACGATATGATGAGGAGATGTCCTATGGAATATTCACAAAAAATAAAGCTTCTTAGGGAAAAAATGTTTGTCTCACAAAAAGAGCTTGCAGAAACACTAGGAGTTTCTTTTGTTTCAGTGAATCGCTGGGAGACTGGTAAATTTAACCCAACTATTAAAGCTAAAAAAAAGCTTAATCAATTATTTATTCAGTATAAAATTGCGGAGGGTAATGATGACAATAAATGACAACAAATTAATTTTTGAACAAAAAAAGAAACAATTTATAGAAAGAATAGATTTAATTGCAAAAGAATCATTTAATAACGAGCAAAAAGAAACTGCAAAACAAATTATTGAATCAGCTAATGAAAATAACATAGATGCAGTATATCAGCTTGTTACCCAAAGGGTAAAAACCGGATTTGTTTTTGATGCTGCACCAGAAGTTAATCATAATTGTGTTGCTTTGATTTCAGAAAATGAGTCTTTAAGCATAACATCTACTGAAGCGGTCCATAACGAGCACTCGCTTATAATAGGAGAAAATTACGACACATTAAAAAATCTTCTTTGTACATATATTAACCCTTCAACAGGTGAAGGTATGATTGATATAATCTATATCGATCCTCCATACAATACTGAATCTGCAAAAAAAGATGGCAATGATTATAAGGAGGAAGTAGAAGCAGCTAAATTCGTTTATAGAGATAAGTATACTAGAGACGGTTGGTTGAACATGATGAACGAGCGACTTAAGTTAGCAAAGAAAATCTTATCTAATCGCGGAGTCATATATATTTCAATTGATGATGGGGAACAAGGCTATTTAAAGGTTTTGTGTGATGAAATATTTGGTGAAAAGAATTTCATTGCTAATTTAATATGGAAATGCAGAAGTTCATTATATTATACTGAACCGCTAATATCTATCCAAACTGAATACATTTTAGCCTATGCCAAAGATAAGAGTAAATTTTCACTAAAAACGTTTGATAAGGATAATATAGATGGTGATGAAAAAGCTCTTGAAGGTTTCTTTTTCAATAGAGTTAAAAAACTATACGATGATGAAGATTATTCAAATAATGATAATGATCCAAGAGGCCCTTATAAAACATCAGGAAAAGTAAGAAACGATGGAAGACCAATTTATACAGTGACTTCACCTACGGGTGTTCAACATACTGCAGCTTGGGTGTATTCTCCTGAAGTTTTTCAGCAATTAATTGATGATAATCAAATATATTGGGGTGTTGATGGTAGTGCACAACCGAGAAAAAAATCATATTTTAAAGACTACATAGGAAAAGTATCTTCAAATCTTCTCTATGATGAATTTGTGATTACAAAAAATGGCGATAAAACTAAAAAGGAAAAAATATTTGAAGTAGGGACTACTGAAAGTGGCACAAAAGAATTAAAAGACATAGTAGGGGAGAACAAATTTCCTTATCCAAAACCTGTTGAGTTAATCAAATATCTTATAAGTCTATATCCAGTAAATGATTGTACTGTATTAGATTTTTTTGCAGGATCTGGAACTACTGGCCAATCGGTTATGGAATTAAATGAAGAAGACGGTGGAAAAAGAAAATTTATTTTAACTACAAACAATGAAAACAATATTGCGAATGATGTAACACTTGAAAGACTGTTTAGAGTCATTCATGGTAAAGGTTCAAAAGGAGAACATATCAGTTGGAAATATTCAAATACAGTTCCGTCATTGATAAATAATTCAGTTAGAGTGTTTGACGTAGAATACCATGAACTGCAACTTTATGACTTTGAAAAGGCTAACAAGTTGATTCCGATTGCTGAAATACAATTCAAAAAACTAAACCCAAATTACAAGATTAAGGATCGTTTTGATATATATAATGAATTAGCTGCGCTAAATCCATATAAGAAGGTGTAATATATGGAATTGACAAAAATACAAAAGGAAGCTGTTGAAAAAATTCTAGGTTATTACTCTCCTATAGAAAAAGTAAATGTAGATTTTAAAGCACCAACTGGTAGCGGAAAAACTTTGATGGCATCGTGGATAATCTCATTGATAATTGAAAGAAACATAAAAGAAAAATTTGTTTTTGTTATTGCGACACCATCTTCATCAAGTTTACCGTTTTTCTTTGAGCAAAAATTAAACGTATATAAAAAAGATTTACCATATTCAAAGTTTGAAGTTGAATATATTGAGTCACCCTCATCATCTCAAGCAGACAAAACTGAAGCTAATGCCACGATAAAGGTAGAATCTAATAAAGTTTACATATTTGGTAAATCAACGTTTGGTAAAGGAAGAATTTTTACTGAAAGACATATCATTGATGATTTTGTTGACGAGGTCAAAAATACAGGACATAAACTTATATATATCCGTGATGAAGCTCATATTGGTGATATAACAAGGACAGATAGCGAAACTAAGATGTTTGAAGAATTAATGCAAAACCACTCAGATTTCATTATAAAAATGACAGCAACACCAAACTTGAGTGATTCAACAGTAAAATTCGTACAAATATTAGAATCAGACATAAATGATGGTTATAAAAATGAGAATAAATGGCTTTTAAAAACACAACCAACTTTGCTTTTAAACGATAGTATGAATGAAGATGCTTTATTAGAAAATGCAATATTAGAGTTCAAAAAGCTAAAAGAATCATATAAAACACTTGAAAAGGATAATATTTTTATTCATCCAGCATTATTAATACAAGTAAGTAATGAACCTTCGAACACAAATGATAAGAAGATTTTTTTTGATGCTTTAGATGATGTTAAAAAAAGATTAGATTATCATGGCTTATCATGGGTAAAATATTTTGGTGATAGTGACAAAGAATCAAATTCTGTATTAAAAGATAAATTTACACTTGATGAAATAACCCAGATTGATCATCCCACTGATGTAGTGCTTTTTAAAATTGGTCCATCGACAGGGTGGGATATACCAAGAGCTTGTATGCTTTTACAATTAAGAAAAGTATGCTCAGACAAGTTAAATATTCAAACTATTGGTCGAATTAAAAGAAATCCTTATCCAAACTTAGCAAAAAACTCCGTTACTGACAAATATTATATATACTCGAATACTCCAAAAATTGATGAAGACTTTACTTATTATCAATACCAAGTAAAAGAAGCACTTATTGGTGAAGAGTTTCCAGTTATTGAGATTATGAACAAGAAAGATTTCAGGATTTCTGTTCAAAAACCATCCATAACAAAAGATTTACTGAAATTCATTGATGATAACAAATACATTCTTGTTCAAGAACTTCAGAAATACTTTGTTAAAGATAATGGAGTAGATATTTTTCGAAAAGAATTATATGAAGTCAATGGGGCAATGGTATACACATCTGTAAGCAATCCATTTATTTTTTTGAAAGACCTTAAACGACTTATTGATTCACGAAGTAACATATATGAATATTGTAATGAAGCGATAGAAAAGTCGCTAAAGTCTGTATTTAAAGATGTTCTGTTGTATCAAAATGTGAAATTACAAATTGAACATATTCAGTACATACTATTTCACAATCATACGACAGAAATTATTGGAATTATTAAGAAAAATAGTCCGTTTATATCAAAATACAAAGTATCAATGGTTCCATATGAGCCAAAACAATATGTTGAAGTATATGATTCCGTTATGGGGGAAGGTATTATAGAGAATAGCGATAATACTTATTTATTTGATGTAGTAAAGAATAATTCCACAAGAAATCTCCAACCTTTAGATTCTACCAATTCGGAACCGGTAGTATTTAGATTCTTAAGTAGAGAAATAAACGCAATAAATGAATATATTGGAGACAAGGTGAGAATATGGAGTAAAAACTTAAGAAACAGTTCTATAAGTGGTGATTATTTAGACAAAACCCATACATTCCATAAAAGTTTTTTTGATTTTATTATTAAGTTCACCAATGGAAATCATCTATATATTGAAGTAAAAGGAAAAAATGATATTAATCCACAAAAAACTGCATTATTAAAAGAGGCATATTCAGATTATTTTAAAAAAAGACAAATAAGTCTTTTTAGTCATCCTCTTGTTATTAGCATATGGATAGTTGATGGTCAAAATATAACTCACGAATCTTATTATGATAAAAATTTAGTTAATGAAGAATTAAACAACTTATCAGTCAAAGATATGTTTAAAAAACTAGCATTAATGTAAGCTAAATACTAAAGAATATTTATCCACTTTAGTGAGATACAGGAGGAAATTATGGGAAGATGGAGTAATGATTTTTACATAATCAATTTGAGAGAATTACCGGAAAGCATCCTTTCTAAAATTCAAGAGTTTTCTGAAAAAGTTTGTATGGAAACATATGATCGTTTTTCATATGATTTTGAACGCAGAGTTGAGACTATCAAAATAGGAAAAATTGCTGAAGAGGTTTTCGCCAAATTTATGAAAGATGAATATGAGATGACACTTTCTATAAATTATGAAATATATGAAGGGACATCTAATGTTGATGAAGATGATTTTGAGATTAATGGATATCAAATTGATATTAAATCATCAAAGGATACGTATGAAGAAGGGATAGAGAGTTGTTATAATAGATTCAATTTTCCTGTACCCTATGATCAAGGGATAAAAGACTTAACTATCTCAATTTTATACACGCATGATTTATCTAATTATGTTATTAGCAGTGCAATATTCAAAGAGGATTATTTACGAAAAAGTCGTATTGGGAGTCTACCTGTAGGAAATGGAGTATTTAAAAATTTTTATTTATGCAAACTAACTAATGGAATAAAAGTAAGAAATGCAATCGAGTACATTTTAAAGTTTCCAAAAAAATAATCTAAATTATTGAATTGATCAATCATCAGATTTTGCTTATTCAGTGGGGTGTATATATTGGAAAAAGCAGCTAACTCTTTTCTAGAATATCTTGGAACTGATAGATTTTATGACAAAATTTACAAATCTATTTTTTCATGGTGCACCGGTAATAAGGATTTATTGCTTGAGAAAATAACTAAATATAACATCAGTTACATAGGTCATATCGAAGAGGACATCGAACTTGATTACATTAACGTGTGGATTGACAGCAAGGAAAATACTAAAATCGAGTTTGATCTAGCTGTTGAAGTATCTGTTGATGTCGAAGGGGTATCTGGCAAACATCATGATAGAGACTTATATAATACTAATATTTGGGTTATGGTCTACTGTTCAGGCTCATTGATAAATAGACTAAATGATTTCAGAATTTTAGGAATCGAAGAATTCAATAAGTCAAAGCCTAAAAAACCACTATCAGGGGATTTTGTGCCATATATTAAGAAGAGTGAATATGATCAATATGCTAATGAAATACTAGAAAAATACTACTTCAACCACCATCCAGAAGCAAGAGTTAAACCTATACCAGTCAATGTTGATGAGCTGGCGATAAATATGGGATTAAGTGTTTGTGATACATCCATATCGAAAAATAGAAGTATATTTGGACAAGTTTATTTTGCTGATGCAGAGGCTAAGATATATAATACTGATACATTGGCTTATGAAAAAAGACAGATTAAGAAAGATACAATACTAGTTGATAGTGAGGCTGCATATCTAAGGTCTTATGGGTCTAGAAATATGACGATTGCTCATGAATGTGTACATTCTTATTACCATAGACACGCTTTTTTATTTGCACAAATGTTTAATGAGAATCTTCATTTTATTCAATGTCAAGTTAATGGTGTAATGAAAAATGGTGAATCAAATACAACAGCTGATTGGATGGAAATTCAAGCAAATGGACTTGCACCTTATATACTTATGCCAAAAGAATCTTTTGAAGCTTATGCAAATAGTTTATTTGAACACTATAATCAATTCAGTCGAATAGGATCAAATAGTATTAATCGGATTATTGATGAACTTGCTAAAACCTATGAGGTTACTATTTATGCAGCTAGAAAAAGATTGATTGATTTAGGTTATGAACAAGCAATTGGTGCTTATAATTGGGTAGATGGTCATTACGTAAGACCTTACTCCTTTAAAAAAGGATCTCTTGCTAACGATGAAACTTATACTGTTAGCTATAAAGATGTTTATAATAAAGTTGTTACTAATCCTATTATAGCTATGTCTGTTCTAATGAACGATTATGTTTTTGTAGAAAACCATTTGTGTATCAATCATCCAAACTATATTGAAAAAGATCAGAATGGAGATCTTATATTATCAGATTATGCATTGGTTCATATGGATGAGTGCTGTGTTAAATTCAAATATCAAACGATACGAGGATTTAATGAAGGTTCTGAATTAGGTTTGATTTGTTATCTCAGTAGAGATACAAGTAAAGAGATTGAATTTGATTTGGAACTATCAAAATTACCTGAGAAGAAGATAGATGAATCTCTTTTTAAGGAAAGATACAGAATTCACACAGAGAATGTTGCAGAGGTTGCTAAAGCAATAAATGACATGACATTCGGTGAAATAATCACTTATTTAATGAAATATCTTGATATAAAACTTTATGAACTTGAAATCGACTCAGGAGTTAATGAAAGAACAATAAGGCGATATACAAGTGGTGAAAACAAAAAACCAGATAAAAGAACAGTCGTGGCTCTTTTAAGAGCACTAAATCTTCCTCCAAGAATATGCGATATTGCAGTTAGACAAGCAGGTATATCATTTAGAAATGGAGATAAAGAAGATAATGCTCTGCTTAATGCAATGATGACTCTAAGAAATGGAAGTGCAAATGATGCCAATAGATTTATGAAATTGGCTGGGTTTGAACCGTTAAATAAAGAAGAATAACAAGTGGACAATACCTGTCCGAATATTTTTTAGAAAATTTATATTAGTTATATAGAGGACTTTTTGTCCTCTTTTTTTACGCATTTTTATCGATATTAGCTTTATTGAATCTTACTGGACAACTGCTGCCTACACGATTTGAAACTCATTTGATATACTTACGATGAATTAAGAAAAAGCTATCTTGATTCGTACTTCACAACCTTAGCTAAGTTGGTCACAATGAAGTACAGCAAACAATTAAATCATGCAGTTCGATCTTTTGTGAGGAGAGGTCTGCAAATTGAAATGGAGTTATTCATCTAACCCTTCTTTTTGCGACCCCTTTGAACTGCCTACATGACTGAGAGAAGAATATCTCCATTTTTAGAAAACAAATCTAAATGGAGGTATTTTTTTATGAAGCTAACAAAAGCAGAAAAGAATCAAAACCCTAAGTTTTATGGTTATGGAAGTTTAGAGCAACTTCAAAGCGATTCAGATAATACATTGACACACTGGATTCCTTATAAGGATGCAGATGGAGATTTAAGGTTCATTCCTTGTGATGAGGAGTATTTTCACTTTCACAGAAATGATGTTCGAAATGAAAGACGTAGAAGAGATATCGAATCACGATGTTTGATTCCATCAGAAAAGTTTGGATTGGTGAAATGTCGTGCTGATTGTAGCTTGTGTCCAAAGGTAAGAGACGGCCTTCCTATCTCTATTGATTACATGCGCGAGAATTACGATTTCGATTTCAAGGACGATTCCTATGAAGAACATCAAGAACAATTCAAGGAACAAGAACAAAGTGACTTCATTTGGAATCTCGTCAGTGAGCTTAATGAAACAGATCAACTGATTTTGAAATATTTCAACGAAGGAAAAACTGATGCTGAAATAGCTACAGAACTTAATAAGGCAAGAAGCACCATACAAGAACGCAAAACCAAATTAATCATGATGCTTAGAGAAAAATATGAGAAAAATAAAAAATAACCGGCAAAGCAGAACAAACCTCGCCATTAATCCTTTGAAAGGGAAGAACGACCTTTTCAAAACCAAAGGAGGTTTAGCAATGAAGAAAGAACCAAAAGCCGATAAGCCTTATCTGACGGATAAGGATTTAGTCGAAACATTACTGCTTATTAGCGAGACGACTAAAACATTGGCACTGGAAGTGATGTTGCTTCCAGAAGAAACGGATAGTAAAGAAGGAGGGATTACAGATGTCAAGAAGTCCAACGATCCACAGTAGAAAGTATAGCCCGAGCAAGAGTAGTACATGGTTAAACTGTCCACTTAGTACGCTCTTAAATGATGGATCAAGCCAGGAAACCAATCCACAAGCTGAGTTTGGAACACAGTGCCATGAATTAGGTGCAGCACTCATTGGTCAGTCACTCAATTTAATCGACTATGACAGTGAATTAAAACCGATTGAAGAAGTCATCAAAGATTTGGATATGTACTCAGAAGAGATGCAAGAAATTGCTGATGGGTACGCAGATTTCGTTATTCAGACCATTGAGTTTGATAAGAAGAGAACAGATACAGAACCACTCATCGTTATCGAGCAGCATCTTGATATGGATTTTGATGATGATGCAGGAGGAACCTTAGATTGTGGAATCATATCATCTCTGGGTGGTGGAACGCTCACAGTGATTGACTTGAAAACAGGTCGCACACCAGTTTATGCATTTGATAGTGAATCAGGACTGTTTAACTCTCAACTAGGTATCTATGCACTCTACTTTTACAAATCCTACAAGGATTTATATCCAATCAAAAAAATCAGACTTGTCATTTATCAACCAGTTATTAACAACACAAACGACTATGAGATGCCGATTGAAGAGTTACTTCAGTTTGAATCAAATGTACTCGTACCAGCAGTGAAAAGAACAAAAGTAGAAAACCCTGAAGCGCATCCAGGTAAGTACTGTAGATACTGCGCAGGAAAGGCGATATGTGCGAAGCGAGCTGAAGCTAACAAATTAGTCATGCAAGCGTTAAAAAAACCTGTTTCAACTATGATAGACGCTGATATCGAAGCATTACTACCACACTTGGATGAAGTTATTCAATATGCAAAAGATGTGATGGAGTTTGCTATCAAGAAAGCACTCAATGGTCACAAGTGGTCTAAGTACAAACTCGTTCATACCAAAGGATCGAGAAAGATTACTGATGAAGAAGGTGTCATCAAAGCATGTGAACAAGTAGGCATCGATCCTTATGCAACAAAGAAGGTAGCTGGAATTACAGAGTTAACCAAAAGAATAGGTAAGAGTAAAGTTGATGCCCTTATCGGAGCTTACATCAATATGCAACTTGGCTCATTAGTTTTAGTACCAAAATCAGATCCTCGTGAAGAGGCAAATATTATCGAAGAAGGAGATAAATAAAACATGTTAAAAATTATTGAAGGTAAAGAAAAACGTCCACTAAAGATTGTCATTTATGGTCCAGAAGGAATTGGTAAATCAACCTTTGCTAGCCAGTTTCCAGATCCGTTATTTATTGACACCGAAGGTGGTACAAGCAACTTAGATATTAGAAGAATCAAGTGCAATAAATCGTGGGATGAATTGATCACAGTTGTAAAAGAGATTATTACTAATCCAACGATATGTAAAACGGTTGTTTTAGATACCGCAGACTGGGCTGAATCATTATGCACAAATGCAGTATGTGAGAAGTATCGGAAGAACAACATAGAAGATTTTGGCTATGGGAAAGGTTATGTCTACTTAGTTGATGAGTTTTCAAAACTACTCACTCTGATGGATCAACTGATCGAAGTCGGTATCAATGTGGTTATTACAGCACATGCAAAACCTAGAAAGTTTGAACTCCCAGAAGAACAAGGCGCATTTGATCGCTATGAAATGAAACTATCTAAACAAGTCGCACCACTTATCAAAGAATGGTCTGATGCACTTTTCTTTGTGAACTACAAAATCTATGTCATTACAACAGAAAACAACTCCAAGAAAGCTCAAGGCGGAAAGCGTGTTTTATACACAACACATAATCCAACCTATGATGCCAAGAACAGATATGACTTGCCAGAAGAACTCGAACTCAGTTTTTCATCCATCGCACACCTATTTGAAGATCAAGAATTTACAAAGCCTGAAGTACCCTTTCCTGATCCCAAAGATATTACTAGTATTTCAATTGTAACAAAACTAGAAAAAATGATTGAAGATTCGGATATATCAGCGATTGAATTACAACAGGTGGTTGCAGCTAAAGGTCATTATCAAGAAACAGAACCGATTACCAATTATTCAGACGATTTTATAACCAGATGGATCATCCCTAATTGGAAGAAGATCGTAGAAACTATTAAAAAAAATAAAGGAGAACAATAACCATGATAGATAACAAAGATATGTTGATGGATTGGAACGATGCCATCGAAGAAGACGGTCAGGAGTATGTTTTACTACCTGAAGGTGATTACAATTTTACAGTTACAAATTTTGAACGCGGAAGATTTCCTGGTGGACCAAAAGTACCCGCTTGTAATAAAGCTACAATTACAGTTCAAGTGGATACCAAAGAAGGTATTGCAACCGTTAAGTTTGATTTGCTTTTATATCGTTCTTTAGAATGGCGTATTTCATCATTTTTTAGATGTATTGGTCAGAAGAAACATGGTGAAAAGTTAACGATGGACTGGAATAAAGTGATTGGCTCTAAAGGTCGCGCTCATTTTAAACAAAGATCATACACTAACAATCAAGGTGAAGAGAAGTTTACAAATGATATTGATCGTTTCATCGATTACAACGAAGAGTTCTTTTTTCCAGACGATCTTCCATTTTAGGAGGGATCAGTCATGGTATTAAGACCTTATCAAAATGAAGCGGTAAGTGCAATTCAACATGAGTGGAATCAAGGACATCAAAGAACGCTATTAGTCCTTCCAACTGGCACTGGTAAAACAGTCGTGTTTTCAAAGGTTGTTGAAGAGGAAACGAAAAACGGTAGTAACGCACTAATTCTCGCTCATCGTGGAGAGTTGCTCGATCAAGCTTCAGAGAAATTATTAGAAACGAGTGGATTGGATTCAGCTTTGGAAAAGGCTGAGTCTAGTTCCATCGGGTCAAAAAAGCGAGTGACTGTTGCATCAGTACAAACTTTATCACAAGAAAAAAGACTTTCTGCATTTGCTAAGAATCATTTTAAGACCATTGTTGTAGATGAGGCGCATCATTCGATGAGTGATACTTATCAGCGCATACTTACCCATTTTGATGGTGCTAATGTGCTCGGTGTTACAGCAACGCCTGATCGCTCTGATCAGAAAAGTCTAGGAAAGTATTATGATTCAAAAGCCTATGAATATTCACTACATCAAGCGATAAGAGAAGGTTATCTTTGCCCGGTTAAAGCACAGATGATTCCACTCGAACTCGATATTCACAGTGTTAGCGTATCAAATGGTGATTATGCAGTAGGTGAAATAGGATCCGCCTTAGAGCCTTACTTAAACCAAATAGCACTCGAAATGCTTAAATATTGCAAAGGCAGAAAAACTGTTGTGTTCTTACCGTTAGTGAAGACATCTCAAAAGTTTTGTGAACTACTTAATTTACATGGTATTAAAGCAGCAGAAGTTAATGGAAACAGCACAGATCGTGATGAAATCTTAGCTGACTTTGAAGCAGGTGAATATGATGTGTTATGTAATTCTATGCTTTTAACTGAAGGTTGGGACTGTCCAGCTGTGGATTGCATCATTGTGCTAAGACCAACTAAGATTAGAAGTCTCTATCAACAAATGGTAGGTCGTGGGATGAGACTCCACCCAGGAAAAGAAGAGTTACTATTACTTGATTTTCTATGGATGACAGAACGCCATGATTTATGTAGACCGTCCGCACTGATTTCTAAGGATGCAGAACTTGCAAAACGTATCGATCAAAAGATGATGGATAAAGAAAGTGGTATTGATTTACTTGCTGCTGAAAAAGAAGCTGAAAATGATGTGATACAAGAACGTGAAGATGCACTTGCCAGAGAACTAGCAGCCATGCGTAGAAAGAAAACCAAACTCGTCGATCCGATTCAATATGCTTTCTCTATTGCAGCAGAAGATTTAGCAAATTATGAACCTGCATTTATGTGGGAGATGGGACCGGCAACTGAAAGACAACTTGATTACTTAGAAAAGCATGGTATTTATCCAGAAGCAGTAACGAGTTGTGGGATGGCAAGCATGCTCATTGAAAAACTTAAGAATAGACAAATTGAAGGCTTAGCTACACCAAAACAGATCCGTTTCTTGGAACGTTATGGATTCTTACATGTTGGTATGTGGGCATTTGATGCAGCGAGCAAAATGATTACACGTATCGCAGAAAACAACTGGTTTTTACCAAGAGGTATCAATGCTACAAGTTATCAACCGTAGGAGGATTTAAATGGACAATTTACTTGAAGCTTTAAAACAGATTGATGTATCAAAAATATCTTATCAAGAATGGATAAATATAGGCATGGCACTTAAAGCTGAAGGATATGATTGCTCGGTATGGGATAACTGGAGTAAAAATGATGCTCGCTATAAACAAGGTGAGTGTGATAGAAAATGGAGGAGCTTTGCTGGCTCCTCTAATCCCATAGCCGGAGGAACGATTATAAAAATGGCAAAAGACGCAGGATGGGTTCCTTATGTTCATGAAAACGGTGGACTTATGGAATGGGATGACATCATCGAATACGATGGTGATGGCATGATTTACGATCCTACTGTTAGTATGACTCCAACCGAACAACTTATAAAATATCTTGAAATATTATTTAAAAGTAATGAATATGTTGCGTATGTAACAACGGATGTTTGGCAGAATGCAGATGGCAAATGGATGCCAGGTAGAGGCCAGTATGACAGAACAGCTAAAGAATTAATTGATTTACTTAAAAAACATCCAGATGATATCGGTGCCGTGATTGGTGATTGGAAAGATGAGAGTGGGGCATGGATTAGGTTTAATCCGGTTGATGGTAGTGGTGTTAAGAATGACAACATTACAAGATTTTCCTATGCATTAGTTGAATCAGACAATATACCCATTCCAGAACAAGATGCAATCTATCGAAAGTTCGAACTTCCTATCGCTTGTCTAGTACATAGTGGCAGTAGAAGTCTACATGCTATAGTTAGAGTTGATGCAAATGATGCAGAAGAATATCGTAAGCGTGTGGAATACTTATATGGTTTCCTAGATAAGAATGGACTCAAAGTTGATACAGCTAATCGAAATCCATCAAGATTATCACGATTACCTGGTGTGACTCGAAATGGCATTATTCAAACATTGGTGGATACTAACATAGGTAGACGTAATTGGAATGAATGGTTAGATTTTGCTGAAGGTATTGTCGATGAAATGCCTAGACTTGATTCACTTGATGAAGAATTATCACATTTACCTCCTCTTGCACCTGAACTTATTGAAGGGGTTGTTAGAGTTGGACATAAAATGCTTATTTCAGGCTCATCTAAAGCAGGGAAAAGTTTCTTATTAATGCAACTAGCTATCGCATTATCTGAAGGTGGTAAGTGGCTAGGTTTTCAGTGCAAGAAATCAAAAGTCCTCTATGTGAATTTAGAAATAGATAGAGCTAGCTGCTTGCATCGTTTTGACAAGATTTATAAAGCATTAAAACTTGATCCTAAGCATAGCGGAAATATCAAAGTTTGGAACTTACGTGGTCGAGCGATGCCTTTAGATAAACTTGTACCGAAGCTTATAAGAAAAGTTGCAAATCAAGGCTTCGATGCAATTATCATAGACCCTATATATAAAGTAATTACAGGAGATGAAAACAATGCTTCTGAAATGGGAGCTTTCTCTAATCAATTTGACAAAATTTGTAATGAAACAGGATGTGCAGCCATCTACTGTCATCATCATTCTAAAGGCTCTCAAGGCTACAAAAGAGCGATGGATAGAGCTTCTGGTTCGGGAGTATTTGCGCGTGATCCAGATGCACAGCTCGATATGATTCAACTTGAAACTACCGATGAGTTTATGGCTCAATACGCAGATGTACAAACATCTACAGCTTGGAGACTTGAAAGTAGTCTAAGAGAATTTGGTAACTTCAAGCCAGTTAATTTTTGGTTTGAGTATCCGATTCATAAACTTGATGATAAAGGTATATTAACAAAACACTATGCAGAAGGTGACCCTAAAGCAAATCTAGAAAAAAGTGGTAAGAGAAATCAATCTACCGAGTCAAGAAAAGATGAATTTGATGCTGCATTTGATATTAACATGGAAGACGACGGCACTTGTAAAGCATCTGTGCTTGCAGAATATTTAGGCATAGCCGAGCGTACTGTCAGATCTCGTGTTACAGAATTTCAAGAAGAGTACGAAACAAAAAAAGGAATCATAACGCGTAAGGAATGAAGTCGTGATTAAGGAAAAATGGCAGTTGCCAGCATATGTTTTGCGTTTTGGTATAAAGGTAAATTTTACCTATCTACCAGCAGGCAAAAAAACTGGCAGAAAGGCCTTATATATATGTGTTGCAACCAACACGCTGACGCATGTTTGTAGGATAGGGCTTTTAGCCTTGCCCTATCCCAAACAAATGCATCATCGTCAGCACTCGCCTATCTGCACCTAAAAATTAGAAAAATGGAGGTAACTATGAAAATATTCCTATTACTAGATCCGCCTACAGTTACCGCGCAACAAAATAAAATTGCACTTGTCAAAAACAAACCAGTATTTTATAAACCCGAGAAATTAAAAGAGGCAAGAAGCATAATCATCAAACACTTAAAACCATTCAAACCTGAAAAACCAATTGAAGGTCCGATTAAGCTTCAAGTCATATGGAGATTCGCTAAAGGTAAAAGGCACAAACACTTTGAATGGAGAGTAACAAGACCGGACACTGATAATTTGGAAAAGATGCTCAAAGATTGTATGACTGAGGTTGGATTTTGGATTGATGATGCACAGGTGGTTGCAGAGCATGTTGAAAAGGTATGGTCTGATGATCCGACTGGCATCTCTATAGAAATAGATGTATTAAGCAAATTCAAGGAGGAAACAAGATGAATGTAAAAGAATACTTGAGTAGATATCACAATACAGAACTTAAAATATCACGTTTGCAAGTTGAAGTTGAAGAATACATTCGTCTTGCAAACTCTATACCAGGCATTAACTTTGATCAGATTCGTGTGGATGGAACTAAAAGTCTAGAAGCACCGTTTGAGAAATGGATACGTAAGGCATTAGATAATGAAAACTTAATCGTGGATTTGAAAAGGAGACTTCCAATCATAAAAGGTGAAATCATGTCAGTTGTTGATGAACTTGAAGACACCGAACTCAGAAAAGTTTTGATCTATCGATATATAGATTGGTTAAGTTGGAATGAAATAGCAGTTAAGATGTTTGTATCTATTTCGACACTAAAAAGATGGCATATAAAAGCACTTAGCTTATTGAAAATTTAGAGAAGTAATGTAAAATATAGATAATACATTATTTTACTGAATAAATATGACAAGAAAGGGGAAATGAATATGCCCAAATTTAAAGTGGTAATAAACTATCAAAATGGCGATACTGATGAGCTTGATGAGTTA
>QZKD01000024.1 GCA_003605085.1 Acholeplasma sp.
TTACCGCTAAACCCCATAAAATTCAAACTATATGCACATGAACATTAAAAAAAGTCTAAATTAGAACTTAGACTTTATTTAAATAACGTTGGATTTTTTCGAAGTCGATATCGATATAGATGGTCTGCTGATTTTTATAAGAAACTTTGTAACCGGGAAGTCCAGGAATCTTTTTTATATGTTTGACTTTGGTATAATCAACAGGGATCGATGAGGATTCTCTCATGCTTGAGAAATAAGCAGCAAGCATCGCGGCTTTTCTTAATATATCTTCTGTCAGTTGAGAAGTATTGACGATCAAGTGAGCCCCTGGGGCATCCTTCACATGGAACCACATATCTTCTTTTTGTGCGAGTTCATGGGTGATATACTCATTTTGAAGATTATTCTTCCCGATCGTATAGATAATCGGTCCATCGGTAATCCTTAAGACATTGGGTTTGTTTTTCCCTTTTTTTGGTGTTTGGCTATGTTTTGCTTTTTTGTATCCATATTGCGTGAGTTCCTGATCGAGTTCTTTGATACTATCCATAGAAGCGAAACTCAAAAATCCTTGGAAATCCTGAAATAATTGAATCATTTCTTGGTTTTGTGAAATTTGATCTTGGATAAATCCTATCGAGCGTTTGGATTTTTGATAGCGTTTATAGTAATCTTGAGCATTTTGATTGAGTGTTTTTGTGGGATCTAACGTGATGATTGATCCATCTTGATAAGTGAGTGATGCCATTTTCTGATCCAAAGGTATCGAGGACTGGTAGATGAAATCAGCGATAGATTTCGCATTAAGTCCCAGATGTGCTTTATCAAGATCTTCACTAAGCTGTTCTTTCTTATTGTTTAGTTTCTTGATTTGCTTTTCAATAAAGAAGGCTTCGGATTGATAATGGGTTTGCTCTTTGGAGGGCTCATCTTCAAGCATTTCTGAAATGGTTGGATAATGCTTTTTCTCATTTGAAAAAAGATCTAGCACATAAAATTTTCCTGTTATTAAGTCACGTGTCGGACATATTTTGATATCTGATACTTGAACTTTATGTTGATCGAGATAGGAAGCAAGAACTGGGGAAACTCCCATATAGCGGTTGACGAGTTCTTTAGGCGTTTCAACGTTCTGATAATCAATAGAATCAAAGGGAAGCTTATCGGATGGGAAGTAGGTGAATGTAGCCTGAGGTAAGAGTTGCCGTCCTGTTTCAAAAAACATTTTTTTCACGGTATCAATGATGATTCCGTCTTGAATCAAAAGTAAATTGGAATGTTTTCCCATCGCTTCAAAGATGAGTTTCTTTTGAATGGGTCCTTCGATAAAATCATTCATGATGAGATTGAGCTCAATCACTCGATCACTCAAGTATTGTGAAACAGAGTTTAGAATAGCACCTTCAAGATGCTTTTTGAAGGTGGAGAGCACTTGTGAAGAAAGCTGTTCTTGAGGTATTTTTTTGGATAAATACATACGAAAATGTTCCGGTGAAAGATCAATGATCAAGAGCTTTCGTTTTCCTTGGTGATAAAAATATAAACCAAAGGAAAATGAAGACAACTGAATGATTTTTTCGAGTCTTGCTTTTTGGAGTTCGTTATTGAGTTCAGCGACTAAATGTCGGATGAGAAAACCATCGATCATGGGAAAACACCTCGACACTATTTTATCATAAAGCAAAAGAGTTTAAGGTTTCAGAATGCGTTTAGAATGAAAATAGTTTCAAAACTATTTACACTCAAGCCATAATCATATATAATAGTTAATAATGTGTCAACAAGGAGGTGCCTCATGAAACTCAATGAACGCGGTTTGCTAATTGTCTTATCTGGCCCTTCTGGGGTAGGCAAAGGCACCGTGCGTCGTGCACTCTTTCAGATGCCAAATCACGATCTAGTCTACTCGGTATCCATGACAACCCGCAAACCACGACTAGGTGAAGTGGATGGAGTCGATTATTATTTTGTTGACAAAGAGACTTTTTTAAAAAGAATTAAAGAAAACAAGTTTCTCGAATGGGCTGAATTTGTCGGAAATTATTATGGGACTCCTCGGGATAAAGTTGAAGAACAACTCGATCAAGGGAAAGAAGTCGTCCTAGAAATAGAAGTAGAAGGTGCACTTCAAGTACGTAAACAAATGAAAGATGCAGTCTTTATCTTCCTTGTTCCACCAGGGAAACAAGCGCTTTATGAACGCTTATTATTAAGGGGTACAGATACTGAAGAAATGATTGAACGCCGAATGAAGAAAGCAGAATCAGAGTTTTTACTCGCCCACAAATATGACTACATCGTTGTCAATGATGAGGTCAACAACGCAGCAGACCGCATCATGGCCATTATACGTGCCGAACATGCGAAGACAGAAAGAACAATTCATAACTATATTAAGATGATTGGAGAAAAATAACTATGATCAACAAGAATAAAGACGGAATGCGCTATCCTTCGATTGATAAATTGCTGTCAAAGATTGATTCTAAATACAAATTAGTCTATGCAGCAAGTAAAGTTGCACACATCATCGAAACCGAAAAACTTAGTGTGGATGGATCACAATGTGTCAAGAGCATTGGTATCGCACTAGAAGAGATTTTAAACGGACGCGTCAATATCGATTTTGAATCTTAAGAAAGCGAGCGATCGCTTTCTTTTTTCATCGCACGAATTGTGATACAATAAAAAGGGTGAATCTTAGTGAATTTTAAAGAAAAACTCGCACTTATTCCTACAGAACCTGGTTGCTATTTAATGAAGAACCAAGAAGAAGAAGTCATCTATGTAGGGAAAGCTAAAAATTTAAAGAATCGCGTCAAGTCTTATTTCACAGGCGCACACAACGAAAAAACAACACGACTGGTTCAAGAGATTCGTGATTTTTCATATGTGGTGACCAATAGTGAACGTGAATCGCTCATTTTAGAGAATAATTTAATTAAACAATATCTTCCCAAATATAACATTCGATTAATCGATGATAAAACCTATCCCTTCATTGAAATCACCGATGAAGCGTATCCAAAAATCCAAGTGGTCAGAACCAAAGAATCCAAAGGTCGTTTATTTGGCCCGTATCCAAACGTCTATGCAGCTAGAGAAACCGAGCGTTTGATCAACCGTTTATACCCTTTGAGAAAGTGCGAAACACTACCCAAAAAAGCATGCCTATATTATCACATAGGACAATGTTTAGCCCCTTGCATTCATCCTGATGTCAATTATAAAGAGACAATCAATGAAATCACACGTTTCCTAAAAGGTGATAATAAAGACGTTTTACAGCGCTTGAATAAAGAAATGATGGCTGCTTCTGAAACGATGCAGTATGAAAAAGCCATCGAGTTTCGGGATATGATCAACCATATCGAAGCGACGATTGAAAAGCAGATCATTAACTTAAATGATTTCAAAGATCGCGACATGATCAGTTATGCCTATTCAAAAGATGATATCGCGATTCAAATACTAATGATGCGTCAAGGAAAGATTATCGACCATCATCAGATTGTCTTCGCCTATGTCGGTGAAGTCATGGATTCGGTCTTATCTTATTTACAACAGTATTATGAAACCCAAATCCCCGATGAACTTCTATTTTCTGAGCGTTTCACTGCAGAAGATATCGAATTCTTTGGCAATAAGGCAAGTATTCCTCAAAAAGGTGATAAGAAAAAACTAATTGATCTAGCGACCAAGAATGCAGATTATGATCTTGAGCATCACTTTATGCTCTACCGACACAAAGATGAAAAACGTCAAAAAGCTTTAGAGGATCTCTCCTTGCTCATTCAAGCCAAGGTACGCCATATCGAAGTTTTCGATAATGCACAGCTTTTTGGTACAGCACCTATCTCAGCACTTATTGTTTTTAAAGATGAAGATTTTGAAAGAAAGAGTTACCGTAAGTATCATCTTCAAACTACGAAAAATGATGACTATCAAGCGATGAAAGAAGTCACCTATAGACGTTATCAAAAACTGCTTATGGAAGGTGGCTCCATACCCGATCTCATCTTAGTAGATGGTGGGAAGGGCCAACTCTCTGCAGCCAAAGAGATCTTAGATTCTCTAGGTATGGATATCAAAATTGCTGGATTAAAGAAAAATAATAAGCATACTTTAGAGGCTTTAGTTTTTGAAGGTGAAATCATTCCTTTACTCAAGCAAAGTGAACTCTATAAATTCCTTCTTAAACTCTCAGAAGAAGTGCATAGATTCGCAATAACATTCCATAGGGAAACCCGGAATAAGAAGTCGATTGCCTCCCCACTCGATGATATTAAAGGTATTGGTGAAAAGCGTAAAAAGCTTTTGTTATCCCATTTTACCAGCATTGATGCGATCAAGAACGCCACGGCTGAAGAACTTAAAAACTTAGGCATCCCAGATGATGTCATCCAAGCGATTAAAGAGGAACTTTTATGAAACGAATCATTCACAGCATCAACGATAAAACCAAAGTTTTCTATCTTGTTTTAGAAGGAAAAAAGATTGGATTTTATTTATCCAATCGTCTTGCTAAAGTATTTTTCCCTTATTTACATGAAGGTGTCTTGGTTGATTTTGAAATTCAGGAAAAAACAAAAAAGATTGGACACGAGCATGTGTATCAAGTCGCATTCTTTGAACAGATCATCTCATTGGATCCCTTTCATGTCCATTATGATCTACATAGACTCAGAAAAGAAATGCAAGAAGTTCTTATTCAAGACAGGTACTATCTTTTTATTGATTTTGAGATGACGATGCCTGGTTATAAAGAGATTAACTTTAAGCCTGAAATTATTCAAGTGGGCTATCTATTATCGAAAGCAAAAGAAAATGCTCTTTTGCAAGAAGGTTACTACGTAGCTCCACTTCCACAAACAACTTTATCAAGACGGACAAAGAAGTTTTTATCTTTAGATGAACTCAAGTTTTATGAAGAAGCCATCACGTATCAAGATTTTTATCATAAACTAAAAAAGATCATCGATCAGTATCACCCCAAACTTGTCGTATGGGGGAAAAATGATATGACTGCCTTGGATGATTCTTATCAGATCCATCAGGTTTTACCTCTTACGTTTACTGAAGATTTTATTGATTTATTGAAACTGCATAAGGACTATTTTAATTTAAAAGATGATCTAGGTCTCTTTAAAGCCTATCAAACCTATTATGATGTGGCCATTGATCAATCGCATGATGCCATCGATGATGCACATGTCACCAAATTAGTCTTTGATGCTTTCATCAGTCATATGGTATAAAAAAGCGAGTCCGCGGACTCGCTTTATACTTTAAGGTCGACAATAATCGGGATAACCAAAGGTTTTCTTTGAGTCATGTCAAATATTCTATTTCCTAACTGATCGATAACGGATTGTTTCAAATTTAGTTCGTTAAACATTTTTTTATTGAGTTCAACCTGTGTGATCCGTTTGACTTCATTGGCTAGTGATTGCGTTATTTCTTCATTACCCTTCATGTAGATAAATCCACGAGAAATAATGGTGGGTTCATTGACAAGCTTTTTAGCTGTTGAATTAATCGATAATACAACCGCGAATAATCCTTCTTCAGAAAGCATTTTTCTTTCTTTAATGACTGTACTACCGATATCACCAATGCCTGTTCCATCGATATAAACTTCACCTGAGGTGACTTTACCAGCAAGGCGGATGGAGTGATCTGTGATCGCTGCGACATCACCATTATCCATGATTAAGATATTTTCTGGGTTGACACCACAATCGATGGCAAGCTCTCTGTGATGCTTGAGCATGCGATGCTCACCATGCATCGGGATAAACATTTTGGGCTTGACTAAGCTTAACATAAGCTTTAAATCTTGTTGAGCACCATGACCTGATGTATGAGTATCTGCTAAAGGACCATGCGTGATGACTTCAACATCGAGTCGAAAGAGTTTATTAATAGTACGATTGATGCCTTCTTGGTTTCCAGGAATCGGGGAAGAGGAGAAGATCACAGTATCTCCAGCCATCGCTTTTACCTGACGATGATTTCCATTGGCAATTCTCGATAAAGCAGCGAGCGGTTCACCTTGTGATCCTGTCACAACAATGGTAATTTCGTGAGCTTTGAGACGATTGACATCATCTCCAGATACAATGGTATCTTTAGGTGCTTTAATATAACCGGTTTGCATCCCGACCTCAATGGCACGTTCCATCGACCGACCAAAGACAGCGACTTTTCGACCATTCATGATGGAGGCTTCGATAATCTGTTGGATACGATACATATTGGAAGCAAAAGTCGCGATTAAGATACGTCCTGCGATTCTTGAAAACAATTCATTAATCGATTTTCCGATTTTTGAATCGGATTGAATGAGTTCATCACGCTCCGCATTAGTGGAATCCGAAAGCATACATAAGACACCTTCGCTACCGATGGCTGCGAGCTTATCGTATTCAGCACCTGGTCCAACAGGGGTAAAATCCACTTTGAAATCGCCGGTATGGAATAAAATCCCTTGTGGGGTTCTAAAAACGATACCAAACATATCGGGAATAGAGTGATTGAGTCGAATGAATGACATTTCGACGTTATTGAATTGATATTTATAATAGCTTTTGTATTCTTCTATTTTTGGTGCTTTCACATCTTGGTGTTCAATCAATTTATATTCGATGAGATCGACTGCAATCCCCGCAGCATAAATCTTTGGTATATTCACCTTTTTTAGTAAATAGGGAATGCCACCGATATGGTCTTCATGACCATGCGTGATGAAAAGACCCACAATGCGCTCTTGATTTTCAACCAAGTACGTATAGTCAGGTATGACGTAGTCGATCCCTAAGAGATGCTCATCAGGAAAAAGGATTCCTGCATCCACAATAAAGATCTGATCTTCAATTTCATACACATAGGTGTTCTTCCCTACTTCACCGAGACCCCCTAAGGCAAAAATGCCGAGTTCACCGGTATTGAGTAATGGATTTTTCATAAAAACCCTCCAGCAGCGGATATTACATACTTATTGTATAATAAATGCCTACAAATTGGTAGAGAAAAGCACAATATGCTATAATATTTTTGAGGTGCACCATGAAAACCATCATCTTTTTTGACATCGATAATACCGTTTATAACAATACGCTCGCCACAATTCCTGAACAAACCAAGCGGTTGCTTCTTGAACTCAGTAAAAAAGAGGACGTCGTTTTAGGACTTGCTACCGGAAGATCTTCGACGAAATTGGGCATTATTGATGAGATTCTTCCCTATTTTACTTACTTAGTTCTCCTCAACGGTTCAGTGGTTTTTAAGAACAAAGATGTGATCTTTGAATCACCCATTGAAACGAAAGATGTGGTAGACATGCTTTCGATATCTGAAAAAAATCACTTTAGTGTCGGTATGGTAGGTATGAAAGATGAAGCGGTCAATTATTGGGATGAGCACGTCAGTGAAGGAATGAAACTCCTTCGCGGGATTACCCTTAAGGTGGATCCTAAATTCTATTTAAATCATAAAATATATCAACTTTGGCTTTTTTCGAATCGGGAAGATGCCATCTTAAATATGGCACAAGTATTACCTAACTTTCGCGTCTATCCATGGCATCATGGAGGTGCAGACTTCGTCTATCCTCATATCAATAAATCCTTTGGCATAAAAAAAGCATTAGAAAACGAAGTGGATTATCGTTTGATCTGTGTGGGTGATGGTGCTAATGATATTCAAATGATCGAAATGGCAGATATCGGTATTGCCATGCAAAACACAAGGTTTAATGAATTAAAAGAAAAAGCTGACCATGTTGCACCACATATCATGGATGATCAGCTTTATGATTTCTTTAAGTCGTTGGGTCTAATTTAGGACGGAACTTTTCTTGAACATCATGAATAATCTCTTTTGGAACATAAGGGGAGATATCTGCATGATGGACTATTAATTCTTTAATGGCTGAAGAAGAGACAAAATGATTTCTGGATGATGGAAAAAGAATAATCGTTTCAATATTTCGGTAAAGATTACGATTAAATTGATAGAGTGCATATTCATTCTCATAGTCTTGAATATTGCGCAAACCACGGATGATTAAATCAATATTATTCTTCATGGCGTATCTAACCACAAGATCGGTTGTCGTCGTGACAACAATATTAGGAACATCAATGGTCACACGTCGGATCATGTCCATCCGTTCTTCACTGGTAAATGTAGGGGTTTTCTTGTAGTTATCTGCGACAACAACGTGGAGTTCATCAACGAACCGTGCTGCACGTTTAATGATGTCGAGATGACCGATGGTTAGTGGATCAAACGTTCCTGGGTATACAGCTTTCTTCATGGCATTTACCTCACTTTAATTTAAGTATAACATAGCAAAATAAAAATGAATCGAAAAGGAGAATTCAAAATGAATGTTTACCGCAAAGTCTTGTTGGTTCAACTGATTATGTTTAGTGTCTTTTTTGTCATGGGAGGTTACACGATCGTCGAACACTTTTTACGTGCGGATTACCCATGGATAAACTTTATCCTTCTTGGCTTACTACTTGGAGCAGGGATTTATGGCTTTCAGATGTATCGCAAGAAAGATGACCGTGTATGTGTGATCACGCAAAAAGAAGTATCGCTCATTCGTTATTTACTCTATGGTTATTTCTTGTTTTATGTTTTAGAAATAATTTTACCATCCGTAGTTCCTTCCATTGATCGCAATATACTTGCGATCACCGTTGGGATTATTTTAATGGGCATTGCGACCTACGGGATTATTTTACAATTAAGAATATTAAAAGTGAAATAGTGGATATTTGCATCCACTTTTTCATTGTGATAACATAAAATATAGAGGAGGTTATACCCAATGAAAACAATTCATGAAGTTTATGTATTAAAAAATGGTGTGAAAATGCCTAAAGTAGGTTTTGGAACATGGCAAGTTAAAAGCGGAGATGAAGCGTATCAATCCGTTCAAATGGCACTCAAGCACGGTTACATTCACATCGATACAGCGGCAGCCTATCGAAATGAGGCTTCTGTGGGGCAAGCGATTAAAGACTCTGGACTTAAAAGAGAAGACATCTTTGTTACTTCGAAACTTCAATCTCATATCAAGTCATATCAAGAAACATTGGATGCGTTTGATCAAACATTGAAAGAACTTGGATTCGATTATCTTGATCTTTATTTGATTCATGCACCATGGCCATGGAATGAAATCGGGAAAAATTGCGATGAGGGTAACGTTCAAGCCTGGAAAGCGATGGAAAAACTCTATCGTGATGGCCGTGTTCGTGCGATTGGTGTTTCCAACTTTTCACCTAAAGATATCGAAAATATCTTAAAGCATTGTGAAATCATTCCTCATGTCAATCAGATTGCGTATTTTATTGGCAACAATCAAGAAGAAACACAAGCCTATTGTGATACCAAAGGCATCTTGATAGAAGCGTATTCACCACTAGCGATTGGTTATGCACTATCCAATCCAGAAATTGTTAAAATGGCTGAAAAATATCAGGTTACTGCTGCACAGCTATGCATCCGTTATTGCATCGATAAAGGCACAGCACCACTCCCGAAATCCATCCATGAATCTCGTATTATCGAAAACACAGGTCTTGAATTTGTCATTCAACCCAATGATCTTAAGTATTTAGATTCAATTAAAAACGATCCAAGACGATGGAATTAACAAAAGAAGCGCTCGCTAGCGCTTCTTTTTTATAGAGTGGATTGACAATGTTCACAATACCCATAGATGGTCATGTCATGATGAGTAATTTTAAAATGATGTTTTAAAGCAATATCATGGGCAAAATCATCCAAATGACAATCAATTTCATACATTTTTTGACAGCTTAAACAGATCATATAGTGGTGATGATCTTTGTGATTGACGTAATAGTATGCAGTGTTCTTCATGGTGCTCTTTGACACTATCCCATCCGCAAAAAATGCATCTAGGTTACGATATACCGTGGATAAATTCATCGTATGATTGGGTAATTCCTCGATAATCATTTCTGCACTCTTTGGTTGATGGCTTTTGTTCAATAATTCTAAGATAAGCTTTCTTTGGTTGGTCATTCGCATGGTTATTTCCTCCATAAGGGTTTCATCGTAAGCACGATGAGCAAAATGATCGCATAGAGAATGACAATGGTAGATCCGACGGGAATTTCGAGTGGATGTGCAATGAAGATTCCAACGATCACAACGAATAAGGATGAGATCAATCCTAGTAACAATGTATTTTTAAAACTTTTGGTGAGTTGACTTGAAATAATGGATGGGAAAACCACAAATGCGGAGATAAGAAGTGTCCCAATCGTTCTAACACCTACGACGATGAAAATCGCCGTTAGACCAGATAAGAGATAGCCATAAAACTGAACATTGATTTTACTGAATCGTGCATAATCCATATCATAGGTCATAAGAAGTAATTTGCGATACGAAAGTAGGATAAATGCACCGATTAAGCCCATGATAATAATGGATAGCCACATTTCGGTTTGTGTGGCAGTGAAAATATTTCCTACTAACATACTTTCTATAGAAACTGAAAATCCTTCACCCTTCTTGATTAAGATCAATCCTATTGCAAATGAAACGGCAGAGACTAATCCGATGGCTGCATCCCCATTGATTGTTTTTGTTGTCGATAAATACTTAATCAATAACGAGGCAAGCATCACGAAAGGAATGGCAATAAAAAGCGCTTCTTCACTCAAAAGTATTCCAAGGATAATCCCTGCAAAGCTGACATGAGCTAAACCATCTGCGATCATCGCTTGCTGGTTAAGAACCAAAAAAGGGGATAAGAGTGCAGCCGATACAGCAAGAGCAATCCCAATGATCATGGCTTGTTGGATAAATTCATATTGAAAAAAATCAAACATGATGATGCCCCCTATGCTCAAATTCATGAAATGCTTGATAAGATCCGTAAAACTTAATCGTTTGATCGACATACATGATGGTGCAATCATCTTTAACCGCATCGGTTAAGTCATGGGTCACATGAATAATGGTTGTGTGTTCTTTCTTGTTGAGCTCATCTAAAAGCAAATAAAATTTTTCGCGAAATGACGGATCAAGAGCAGACGTAGGTTCATCAAGAATGAGTAAATCAGGATTAGCAATCAGTGCTCGAATCAAGTAAACACGCTGCTGTTGACCCCCTGAAAGGTAGGCCATAGATTCTGTGTACAAGTGTTCGATTTCCATTTTCTTCAACCAAGTCTTGATGAGAGCACAATCCTCAAGAGTAGGTATGAGTGATTGATTTTTAAAACCACTATAAATGACTTCTCTGACTGTCATGGGAAGATTGCTTTTGGACAATAATTTTTGTGGAAGATACCCCATATGGAAAGCATTCATAGTGATAACACCGGTTGTAGGCTTGATCAAGCCAACAAGTGTTTTCACAAGTGTGGTTTTTCCACTTCCATTGGGTCCTACGATATGCAGAAATTCACCCTTCTTTAGGGTGAAATTCACATGATGTAAGGCATTAAATTTTCCAAATGATACAGAAACATCTTGGTAGACGACCATTAGTTTCCATCTCCAATCGCGGTTTGAATAAACTCGATATTTCGTAAAAATAAATCCACATAGGTAATTCCTTCTTCAAATTCATCTTTGGTGAGATTATGATAGGCATGTAGGGGTAGTAGTGTTAAATCATAATTCTCACGTAAGAGTTCATCTTTGATCTGATTAGCGGCTTTAGGTTCAACGAGCTCTTCAATAAATAAGTAATGAACACCTGCAGTTTTAACCGCTTCAGTGAAGCTAATTAACTCAGAAGAAGTTAAATCAGCATCGGGTTTAAAGCTTTCAAAAAGAGAAGTAATCACCAAGTGATATCGTTCACCAAATAATCCCATCGCGTTATGACCGGCAAAAAATATTTCTTGATCGACATGACCATCTTGCATCCAAAGATCAAACGAAAGATGGAGTTCATGGATTTCTTCCTTATAGAGGCGTGCATTTTCTGTATAAAACGATTCATTTGCTGGATCAACAAGGATTATATTTTCCAAAATAGCATCGATCAGTTGCATCGCAACGACTGGATCGACCCAATAATGAATTTCATTCTCATGTTCATGCTCATCTTCGATGAGAGTTAAAGCGAGTGTTTCATGTTCATGTTCGTGTTCATCTAGTGTGTAGTGTTCGGATAAGTTCATGACAATGGTGTCATCACCGCCAAGACTACTTGGATCACCAATCCATTGATCGATTTCTAAACTCGTGAAAATGAAAAGTTTGGCTTCATTAATGGCCACGATATCTTTGGATGTGGCTTCATAATTATGGATTTCAGCTCCTGGTGGAATAATCATACTTACGGTCATTTTATCGCCAACAATTTGACGCGAAAAATCATATTGCGTAAACATGGTTGTCACGATATCCGCACGAACATCATTGGTGCATGAAGCTAGTCCTAAAGTGGCTAAAAATGAAAGTAATAGTAGAGCAAATTTTTTCATCGTATTCGAATCTCCTTTTGCAAATCATTTGCAAGTAGATTATAACACGACTTTTCCTAAATGCAAATCATTTGCATAAAGAATCAAATAAATGTTCAATGTATCGTTTAAAATGATTAAAAAAAATTGAAACAAAAAGTAAAACATGCTATAATAGATAGCAGACTAGAGTGGGATGATGATTTCCACTCGTTTTATTGAGGTCAGTATGAACTTAGAGATTTTAAAACAAAAATTAACCCCAATCTTAGCTAAACATGCGTTGCAAGTCTATTCGATTCGCACCAAAAGAGAATTTGGGGAAAAGATTGTGGAAATTTTAATCGACACCGAATCCATGGACATCGATGTGCTTGAAAAAATTCATTTAGAATTTCAAGCATCGCTTGCTGAAGATGATCTTGATCCAGACTATTTTCTTGAACTTTCTTCCCTTGGGCTTGAACGCCCCTTAAAGACAAAAGAAGAGGTTCTAAAAGCTATCGGACGTTACATTTACTTAGCATCACCTCAATATAAAGGTTACGCGACATTAATAACCTTTGAAGATGACATTTTAACGGTTGAAGTCAACCGAAAAGGTCGCATGACACAAATAAACATACCCTTTGATCAGGCGAGTCAGCTGCGAACCGCTATCAAATTCTAGGAGGATAACATGATTAATAAAGAATTTTTCAAAAACATCGATCTCGTAGCAGAGGAGAAAGAATTAACCCACGAACAGGTTCTTGAAGCCTTTGTTCAAGGCATGATTGCTGGTTGTAAGAAAGCTCATGATGTGCGTTCATGCCGTGTAGAAATCAAAGAAGATAAAAATGAAATCAACGTCTTCAAACAACACTTGGTTGTCAGTGAATATTCCCTCGATAACGATCGTAATTACACACAAGTTCTTCTAGATGAAGCCAAGCAAATCAGCCCTCGAATCAAAGTTGGTGATGTCCTTGAACAAAAGATTGATCCTAAAGATTTTGGTCATTTTGCTGTTCGTGATTTCAAAAGCCGCTTAAATGAAACGCTGATCAACATGCAAAAAGAAAATCTTTATAAGCACTTTAAGAAGTTTGAGCATGAAATGATTAGTGCACGTGTTATTGATGTGACAGACGACCATTATCGTCTTGATATTGGGAAAGATTTAACGACTCTACTTCCTAAAAAAGAAGCACTACCTAAAGATAACTTCCACGTGAGTGATTATGTTAGAGTCTATGTGTCCGATGTTGAAATGAAGACCAAATGGCCTAAAGTTTTTGTGAGCCGATCCCATCCTTCGCTCATTATTCGTTTACTTGAAAGTTTTATTCCAGAAATCAAAGATGGCACCATTGAAGTCATGGGTATTTCTCGTGATCCAGGCGATCGTTCCAAGATTGGAGTTAAATCCAATGATCCCAAAGTGGACCCTATTGGAGCATGTGTCGGTGAAGGCGGATCGCGTATTCGTGAAATCGTCAAAGCATTATCCGATGAAAAGATTGATTTATTCCGTTGGAGTGATAACGAAAAAGAATTGATCGCCAACGCATTACAGCCTGCAGAAGTGATTGCAGTGACCCGTGTGAATCCCAAGGATAAGAACGCGTTAGCGATTGTTCCTGATAACCAATTATCGTTAGCCATTGGTAAACTTGGACAAAACGTTAAACTGGCTGTTCAAGCATGTGGCTGGAGTATCGATATTAAATCGGAAACCATGGCTCAAGGGGAAGGCATTCTATACTAGAGTTGAGGTGAATGACATTGACAAAAGTCAAGAAAGTTCCTCTTCGTACGTGCGTCGTAACGAAAGAGGTTTTACCCAAAAAATCATTAGTTCGTATTGCTGCAACCAAAGAAGGTCAAGTGTCCATTGATTTAAATGGAAAAGCACCTGGTCGTGGCGCATACTTGAAACTAGATAAAGATGTGATTATACTGGCAAAGAAAACAAAAGCTCTCGATCGCAAGCTCGAAGCCACTGTTCCTGATCATATCTATGAAGAACTTTTGAGGTTGGTCCATGAAGGATAATATCGGTCTTGCTTATCGGGCGAGAAAAGTTGTGGTTGGCACAGATGTTACCATCACTGCCATGCGCAATGGGAAGGTTCAACTGATCCTATTAGCCACCGATGCGTCCCATACCACCAAAAAGAAAGTGTATGATAAAGCGAAGACCTACCAGGTCGAAGTCATTGAGGAGCTCTCCTCACATGACATTTCTTATGCATTAGGCAAAGATGACATCAAAGTGATTGGAATAACCGACAGGGGGTTTAGTCAATTATTGATGAATCAAAGAAGGAAGTGATGATATGCCTGTCAACAAGAAACAATTTCATAAAAAACCCGAGTTTAAAAAACCGCAACAACCTTTGCGCCGGGAGAAAAAAGATCAAGGTGATAAGATCTTTATTTATAAGCCTGAGATGAATGTTCAAATGGTCGCAGAGGGATTAGGATTATCCAATGCTTCCATGATAAAAAAATTGATGCAATTAGGACTTATGGCATCGATCAATCAAGTCATTGATCGCGATACCATCGAGTTAATCGCGATTGAAGAAGGATACAAGATTCAAGATGAAGTGATTACTGATGTGACACGTTACGATGAAATGACTTTAGATGATGATCCTAAAGATTTGGTGAAACGTCCACCGATCGTCACTGTCATGGGACACGTTGACCACGGGAAAACAACCCTTCTCGATGCCATTCGTAAATCACGTGTGGTTGAAGGAGAAGCAGGAGGAATTACCCAGCACATCGGTGCATATCAAGTCATTCGTAATGGAGAAGCCATCACGTTTATCGATACCCCAGGTCATGCGGCTTTCACAGAAATGCGTGCCCGTGGTGCGAAAGTCACCGATATCGTCATCTTAGTCGTTGCTGCAGATGATGGTGTCATGCCTCAAACGATTGAAGCCTTAGACCATGCGAAAGCTGCTGACGTACCCATCGTTGTTGCTGTCAATAAGATGGACCGACAATCAGCCAATCCAGATCGTGTCATGACGGAATTATCCGAACATGGACTCATCCCAGAAGCATGGGGAGGAAAGACACCTTATGTTCAAGTTTCCGCTTTAAAGAAGATGGGGATTGATGAACTATTAGATGTCATTCAACTCATTGCAGATATCGAAGAATTTAAAGCCAATCCTAAACGTTTAGCCAAAGGAACAGTCATTGAAGCTTCTTTGGATAAGGGAAGAGGTGCTGTGGCGACCCTCATTATCGAAACAGGTACACTGCATATTGGAGATTATATCGTCGTGGGCAATACCTATGGTAAAGTGCGCACGATGAATGATGATTTGAAGCGTCGCTATCAACAAGCTGTGCCCTCACAACCCATTGAAATCACCGGTTTAAATGAAGTTCCTCAAGCTGGGGATGTCTTCATGGCATTCACCGATGAAAGAGTGACCCGTGAAATTGCCTCATCAAGACAATCACGCGTGAGAGAACAAGAATCCAAATCGATGAAGAAGGCTTCTTTAGACAAGATGTTTGGTGATATTGAATCCACAGAAAAAGAATTAAACATCATCATCAAAGGCGATGTTCAAGGGTCCATTGAAGCACTCAAAGGACTTTTGGAAAAAATTGATGTTGAAGGATTCCATGTCAATGTTGTCCGTTCATCCGTTGGTGCGATTACCGAAAATGATATTACCTTAGCAAACGCATCCCACGCGATAGTCATCGGATTTAACGTTCGCCCAACAGCTGCTGTGAAGTCTGTGGCTGATCAACAAGGCGTTGAAATTCGTCTCTATAACATCATCTACCGCATTCAAGAAGATATCGAAGCTGCTCTTAAAGGTATGCTCGAACCGACGTTTGAAGAAATCGTCACTGGTCAAGCTGAAGTCAGAGAAACATTCAAAATTTCTAAAATTGGGACGATTGCTGGCTGCTATGTCACTGATGGTGTCATCCGCCGTGATGCACTCGTCAGAGTCATTCGTGATGGTATTGTGGTCTATGAAGGAAAACTTGCTTCACTCAAACGCTTTAAGGATGATGCGAAGGAAGTTAAATATGGATATGAATGTGGACTTTCGATTGAAAACTACAATGATTTAAAAGTTGGAGATGTCGTCGAAGCTTCACAAATGAAGGAAGTCGAGGTGGATTAGTATGTCGATTACGACAGACCGTCTAGCAAGTCTTATTCAACGAGAACTTGCCCCTATAGTCAATACTGAAATTAAAGATAAGAGCTTTGGATATATCAATTTAACCGAAGTCAAAGTGACGAAAGATCTCTCATTTTCAACGATTTATTACACCATTTTGTCCGATGATCCCAAAGTGATTGAAAGAGCGAAAAAAGCATTAGAAGATGCGAAAGTTCCGATTCGTATGGAACTCGCCAAAAAGATTAAAAATACGCGAAAGATTCCCGATCTCATCTTTAAATATGATGAGGCACTTGCTTATGGGAATCATATCGATAAAATTCTCAAAACAATAAAGTAACTTCGGTTACTTTTTTTGTCCGTTTAGGATGGTATAATGAAGAAGGGTGAAGTCCATGTTTGCCGAAGTAGTCATCGACATTAAGCATACCGACGTCAATCAGACGTATGATTATATCATTCCTCAAGCTTTTGAGGGTTTTTTGACGCGTGGCATGCGTGTGATGGTCCCTTTTGGAACCATGATGAGACTAGGTTTTATCGTAAAGATTAAAGAGATTAGTGATCGTGCTGAAAAGGAAATCGCAAGCATCTTAGACACCATCCCCACGATTGATGATGAACTTTTTTTGCTTATCGATCACATGGAACACACAAGTGCTTCTTTGATCAGTTCACTTTTTCAAGAAGTCATTCCCGATGTCTGTTTAGTCTCCTATCAAAAAGTGGTTACTGTGCTTAATATAGATGAAATTCCTGCTGACATTGAGCCCTATTTTAATACCAAAGGCATATGGAAACTTAAAACAAGAGATCAAGTGTTTTATCCAAGACTAAAACGTCTTCAAGATAAAAAAATTGTCCGCATCGAGACACATTTTCGTGAAAAGAAGACCGAAAAATGGGAAACCTATTATACTTATAATCCTCATCACCTCTATCCAAAAATCGATCGATATGAGCACATTATCGCACTCTTTCATGAACATCCTCTAAAACAAAGATCTGCACTTATAAGCGATGGAATATCAGTGTCTACACTCAATACGCTTATAAAACATGATGTACTTTTTGAAGAAAAAAGAGAAGTCAAACGAAACATTTCAGTACCGAGATTAGAGAGTAAAGAGATCATCCTTAATCAAGAGCAAACCCAAGCAGTCAATGAAGTTAAATACGCTTTAGAAAGTAACACTACATTCCTCCTCAAAGGAATTACGGGATCCGGAAAAACAGAAGTCTACTTAAAACTGATCAAAGAAGTTGAAAAAACAGGGAAGAAGACATTACTTTTAGTCCCAGAAATTCAACTTATCACTCCGATGGCAGAGCGTTTACTAAGCCATGATCTATCGTTTGCAATCTATCATTCAGCCCTTTCGAAAGGCGAAAGATACGACCAATATAAAAGCATTCAAAAAGGTGAAGTTTCCGTCATTCTTGGCACACGAAGTGCGATCTTCTTACCCATCGAAGATTTGGGTCTTATCATTATCGATGAAGAACACGATGAAAGTTATCGTCAAACAGAAGGTGTCATCTATGATGCCCGAGATCTAGCAAAAATTCGGGCAGATTTTCATCACATCCCCTTACTTTTCGGTAGTGCAACCCCTTCGATTGTCACGATGTATGATGCACTTCATGGCAAGATCGCACTCCTTGAACTTAAGAAACGAGCGACAAATCTTCCTTTACCCAAATTAACTTTTGTCGATATGAAGCAAGAATTGAAAGATAAGCATTTATCCATTTTTTCAAGACCACTGATTGCAGGATTAAAAAATCGTTTAGAAAATCATGAGCAATCCATTCTTTTTCTCAATCGAAAAGGATATGCACCGTTTGTTTTATGCCGTGCTTGTGGTGATGTACCCACGTGTCCTCATTGCGATGTCTCCCTGCGCTTTTATAAAGATAAGAAAATGTTAAAATGTCCGTATTGTGGATATGAGAAAGAGTTTTCTGCAACATGTGATCGTTGTCATGAGCCCAAAGTCAAAGAAATAGGGATTGGGATCGAGTATGTGGAAGAACAACTAAAAAAAGTATTCCCAAAGGCTCGAATCTTACGTCTTGATCACGAAATGACCACGACTAAACATGCCCATGAAGTTATCTGGCACGATTTTCACCAAAAGGAAGCAGATATCTTGATCGGCACACAAATGGTGACCAAAGGTTTAGATTTTCCTGGAGTAACTCTTGTGGGGGTCTTAATGAGTGATCTTTTACTCAAAATACCTTCCTACCAAAGCACTGAGCGCGCCTTCATGATGCTAACACAAGCTACAGGACGCTCTGGAAGAGCTCTAGAGGGAGAAGCCATCATCCAAGGCTATGACTTAGGTCATTATGCCATTCAGGCTGTAGAAAAGGGATATGATGCGTTTTATCAAGAAGCGATTCAATCAAGGAAACTTCTTGGGTATAAACCTTTCAAGGAAACCTCACAACTCTTATTTGAAGGTAAAGGTTTTCTAAAAACGTATCAAAAAGCCTTTATGCTAAAGAAGAAATTAGATAAACTTGGTTTCACAGCCTTAGGACCATCACAGGCTTTAATCAAAAAAATGAAAGATCAGTATCGATTTACCATCACATTAAAATATGATCCACAAGACTTAACCCCTTTATTTAAGATGATTCAAGATCAGCATGATGAAGAGATAATGATCCGTTTTTCACCCATTCTTGATCAATGGTAGGTGATATGATGAAACTAATTTTTATGGGAACACCTGAGTTTGCGGTTCCAATCTTAACGATGCTTCAAAAAAAGCATCAAGTCATGCTCGTCGTGACGCAACCTGATAAACCGGTAGGTAGAAAGAAAACACTTAACCCTACCCCGGTGAAAGTTAAAGCAATGGAACTTGGGATTCCTGTTTTTCAACCTATCAAACTTAAAGATGATTATAAAACACTCATTGATTTGAAGCCTGATTATTTAATCACTGCAGCCTATGGACAAATGTTACCCAAGGCATTAATCGAAGAAGTTACCTGCTTGAATGTTCATGGATCATTACTTCCTAAGTATCGCGGTGGTGCCCCGATTCAATATGCACTATTTGATGGTCAAAAAGAAACAGGCGTTACCATTATGTATATGGCATATCAAATGGACTCGGGCGATATCATTAAACAAGCATCACTACCCATCCTTCCAGAAGATAACTATCAAACACTTTCTAAACGTCTATCCAATCTTGGATCTGTTCTTTTGGAAGATGTCCTAAAGGACTTAGAAAAAGGTGTGATTTATAAAAAACCGCAAGACCCTAAAGATGTAAGTTTTGCCTACACTATAAAGCCTTATGATGAATATCTTGATTTTCATCAAACCACACAAAATATCCTCAATAAAATCCGTGGATTATCTCCAGAACCTGGGGCAACCGCACGGATTAAAAACATCGCGCTTAAGTTCTATAAGGCAGAAGAAAGTGATATAATAGACAGTAAGGCTCATCCAGGTACGATTGTTTTTTCAAAAAAGAGATTGACGATTAAAACGCTTGATGGAGCCATAGATATTTTGGAAATTCAAGCACCTGGAAAAAAACAGATGGCAATAAAAGATTTTCTCAATGGTCAAAATCTACTTACTGAAGGTGACCAATTTGACGAAAGGGGTCATGAAAATGGCTGAAAAAAAGGGAAAGAAACTACTCTACACTCGCGCTGAAATGTTTGAATTAAACAAGAAAATTTTGTTGAAACGTGGCGTCACCATTGAGGCGATTGCTGAAATCAGTTATAAGCAGCAATCTAAATATTCAGATGATGTTACACGAGAACTCTGCATTGAATCAGTGGAAAAGATTTTATCGCTTCGTGATGTCTTTCATCATGTCCAGCTCGCTTGTGAAATCGATAGACTCGCCGAAGAAGGTAAGTTTGAAGGCCCCATTCAAGCGATCATTTATGAAGATTTAGGTTTATTTGGGATCGATGAAACGATGGGGTTAGATGTATCTGGCCTTTATGGAACTATCGGACAAACCAACTTTGGTGATATCGATGTCAACAAACACGGTATCGTTAAGCGTTTAAATGATGCAGGTAAAGAAGAAGGTATTTGTCACACATTCTTAGATGATATCGTCGGTGCGATTGCAGCGGCTGCATCCACACGCGTGGCACAAGTCTTAAACGAAGAGATTGCCCACGAAGATTCAGGTGTTAAACGCTTTTCCATTTTTGATATTTAAGTAAAAGGACGATCATAGTGAAGCGAAGACTCAAGGAGAAATGGAATTTAAAAATCCTTGGTAAAGGTATTTTTGCCAAGTATTTTGGATTTGAACAAGGCGTCGATATCACCGATGATGTCGCCGTTCTTTTTCGCCGTAATGTCGTCATTAAGAATATCGTTTTCGTTTCCAACTTAATGTATTCCGTCATTTTGTTTGTCCTTTCGCTTTCGGCGCATGGTCAAGTGACGGACTGGGTTGTCACATTTATTGCCTTTCCATTAACCTATGTGATCAATAAACTCTTGAAAAAATTGATTAATCTTGATCCACACGATAAGACCAAACAATCGGTTGCTATGTATGTATCAGCTTTTTATATCTTTTTCTCATCGATTCTGATCTATGCAAGATTATACCAAAAAGAATATTTTGAAACCGCTGCTTATATATTGATGTATTACGCCATTGTCGTTATATCGCTTTATCAAGAGAGAAAACTGATGGCACAGTCCTTCCAAGGACTCTTAGCACTGCTCACACTGATCCATTTTATTTGGACCTATAATATTCAAAATTTAGTCAATAATGAAACGATCATCGAGTTTCTACCTCGATTTGTAACACTTCCTGAATTTGGGGATATCGTACTTCGCACCTTGCTTTTCATTCTTTTCTATTTCGTTGTGTATGCGATTGTATCCATGGGACAATATATGCAAGAAGAACGTAAAAAAGAACTGATCAAACGTCGTCAAGTCCAAGGTGATTTCTCCCATATCGTCGGGGACTTATTCTCTGTCGTCTTTTCAAGTTCCTATACACTCATGGAAAAAAGACACGCCTCTCAAGTTCAACAAATGGCAGTGAAGCTTTCTGAATATTATGGGTTGTCCCAACCCAAAATTGAAGCGATGACACAGTATGCACTGATTCATCTACAGTATCAAGAGATCAAAAATTTACTCAATGAAATGAATACTTTCTCAGAACAAACCTATGATGTGTTAAAGGAGAAGACTGAGCTTGGATCACGAATTGCCAAACGGATGCAGCTAGCACAAAAATGTGAAGATATTGCTAGAGCTCATATCGAAGATACCGCAAACGAAAAATTCCTCAAGGAAATGCTTGTGATTCAACCAGAGATTGAATCGCAGATCATCTTACTTGCGGATCTTTACATCACGATGCGTGGTCCTAAATCATATAAACGTCCTATGGCGCATAGTATCGTGCTAAAATCATTTCAAAGTGATTTAGGGCATTATTTTGATTATGATTTAAAAGAACGTTTCTTAAAATTTCATGATGAGTTTAGTGAGATGTATAACAACTTCTAAACTCAATCTCATCCATTTAAAATACTTGACATTTAGTCATTTGTCATGTATTCTAATTAAGGATTAATTTAAATCAAGTTTCACTTATTCAGAGCTACCGAGGCCAGTGACCGAAGACGTAGCAGCAACCTACTTAAATTAGGTGCTTACCACGAGGGGTTAAGTGACCCATCAATAAGGAAAAATACCATTTCGGGCGTTTCTCCTTTGAGAAGCGCTCATTTTTATTGAAAGAGAGGGACATCTATGTTTCGATTGTTTAGTAGTGAATCGGTGACCGAAGGTCATCCCGATAAAGTGGCAGATTATATCTCTGATAGTGTTTTAGATGCGGTATTAACTCAAGATCCAGAAGCCAGAGTCGCCTGTGAAACAGCGGTGACTACTGATTATGCGCTTTTGTTTGGAGAAATTACTTCCAAGGCGAAAATAGATTTTGAATCTGTTGTCAAAGAAGCCATCACACATATTGGTTATAATAAAAAAGAATATGGGTATAATGCTGAAGATGTCGTGATCGATGTTAGGATTAAACCACAGTCTCCAGATATCGCTTTAGGTGTGGATGAGCATGAGACCAAAGAACAAGGTGCGGGAGACCAAGGCTTGATGTTTGGTTATGCCACCAATGAAACCATCAGTTTGATGCCTCTGCCAATTTATTTAGCGCATCGTTTGGCAGAAAGATTAAGCTACGTGAGAAAAAATCACATCATTGAAGGACTACGTCCTGACGGGAAAACACAAGTAACGGTGGCATACAATGAGAAAAATCAGCCTGCCTTTATTCATACCGTGGTTTTATCGACCCAACACGATGAGTTTTGGAACCAAGAGGATCTTAAAAAAGCCGTCATGAAACATGTCATCCAACCGGTACTTTCTGGGTATGATACCAAAGATACCATCTATAAAATCAATCCAACAGGGCGTTTTGTCATCGGTGGACCTCATGGGGATGCAGGATTAACAGGTCGAAAGATCATCGTGGATACCTACGGAGGATATGCTCGCCATGGCGGTGGTGCATTCTCTGGAAAAGATGCCTCTAAGGTCGATCGAAGTGCAGCCTATATGGCACGTTATATCGCAAAAAACATCGTGGGTTCAGGCATTGCTGATCAATGTGAAATTCAGATTGCGTATGCGATTGGTGTTGCTGAGCCTGTCTCACTTCTCATCAATACGTTTGGAACAGAACGTGTCGCGCTTGATTTAATTTATGATACGGTCAATAAACATTTTGATTTAAGACCTGCACAAATTATCAAAACCCTTGATCTTAAACGTCCCATTTTTAAAAAGACTTCGTCTTATGGTCATTTTGGTAGAAATGACGAAGACTTTACATGGGAAAAACTCGATAAGATTGCAATCTTTAGAAATCTATTATAAAATAGAGACTAAGGTGATGAAATGGACAATTTAGAAAAGCTTGAACAACGACGTCAAGAACTGTTAAAGGAATATGCCAAGGAACAGAAAAAAGCGATTTTATTTTTGGTGGGAGGGTTACTTTTTGGGCTCGCCTATTTGATAGGACAAGAGATCATCTTCCTACTTCCTGGAATTATCTTTGTGATCATCGCCATCGTTTTTTTTGGAAAAGCCGCATCACATGCTCAAAAATTTCGCACGATCATCAAACAAGATCTCATCATCGAATTGCTGAAAGACACCTTTGAAGATGTTCGTTATGAACCGAGTAATTTCATCTCCATTCAAACGATTAATAATACGGGTATGGTCAAAAGACCTGATCGTTATCACGGTGAAGATTATATCGCAGGTACCTATAAAGGCGTCAAATTTCAAGTCTCTGATGTCGATCTCAAAGAACGTGTTGAAACCAGAGACTCCAAAGGAAATGTGCACGTCTCCTATCAGACCTATTTCAAAGGTCGCTGGTACATCTATCAGTTTGAACGTCATTTTGATGACATGTTAAAAATTGTTGAAGGCCGTGGCTGGCAAGCAAGTACGAGAAGTCTCGTTAAAGTTGAAACAGAGTCGATGGAGTTTAATAAAAAATTTGCCGTCTTTGCATCCAATCAGGAATTTGGGTTCTATCATATCACCTCGAGTATGATTGAAAAGTTCTTAACGCTTGAAAAGTTGCATCGAGGATCGATTCTCTACTACCTTGCAGGGAATGAACTTCATGTAGGTGTTAATGACCGAAGGGATTATATGGAGTTATCGTTAAAGACGCCACTCAATCAAGAAGCACTCAAAGATTTCATGGTGGATATCGATTTAATCCCCGCCATTATTAATGAACTCAGATTAGATACACAAAAATTCAAAAATCAAGGATAAAAAAGGAGAAATAATATGGATCCACTATTAACAGTATTGCTGATTGTAGGGTTAGTTGTTGTCATTGTTATCGGTTGGGTGATTTCCACCATCAACAGTTTCAACCGTATGCTTGTAAAGATTGATGAATCAGAATCAAGCATCGATGTCGCACTTACCAAGCGTTTTGATTTGTTATCGAAGATGTTTTCGGCAGCTAAAGGCTACATGAAACATGAACAGGAAACCTTGACAAAAGTTGTTCAAATGAGACAACCTGGCCACGGCGCACCTATCACCGAAAAACAAGAGTTTGCCAATGAACTCACTCGTGGTTTGCAGGCAATCAATGTTGTGGTTGAGCAATATCCTGACTTAAAAGCGTCACAAAATGTTCTCAAACTACAAGATGCTTCACTTGAAGTTGAAGAAAACTTACAAGCAGCACGCCGTGTATATAATTCAAATGTTTCGATCTATAACCAAAAGGTTGTCGTATTCCCAAGCAGCGTGATCGCCAATTGGAAGAAGTTTGAAAAACGTGCCTTCTTTGAAGCAGAAGAACTGAAACGTCAAGACGTTAAATTTGATTTTTAATCCATCTAAGCTATAAGGCTCGATACGAGCCTTTTTTTTCGCCTTATAAAGAGTGAAAATGAAATTATGTTAAAATCCCATAAAGGGTGAAATCGCTTGTAAAAGAGGCCTTATTATAGTAATATAATAAAGACGAAAAGGATGTGTTTCTATGTTAAAAAAATGGTTTGACCCAGGGAAAAAAGAACTAAAAAATGCAAAAAAAATTGCTGATCAAGTCTTTTTACTCGAACATGATATGGCCACTCTTTCAGATGATGAACTTAAAGCGAAAACATCATGGTTTAAAGAAAGACTTACCAATGGTGAAACGCTTGAAGGCTTAATGCCTGAAGCATTTGCTGTTGTCAGAGAAGCTTCACGCCGTGTCACAAAACTATTTCCATACTATGTCCAGGTGTTAGGTGCTGTGGCGATTTTTCACGGAAATATCGCAGAAATGAAAACCGGTGAAGGAAAAACCTTAACCGCAGTCATGCCAGCCTATCTTACTGCACTCGGTGGACAAGGTGTCCATATCGTTACCGTCAATGAATATTTGGCGAAACGTGAAGCCGAAGGTGAAATTGGGGATCTGTTCCGCTTTTTAGGGTTAACCGTCGGACTCAATCTTCGCGATCTCACCAGAGAACAGAAAAAAGAAGCGTATGCATGTGACATCCTTTACTCAACCAATGCTGAACTCGGATTTGACTATCTACGCGATCACATGGTCTTATATGCTAAAGATATGGTTCAACAAAGAGGACTTAGTTACGCGATTATCGATGAAGTGGACTCCATTTTAATTGATGAAGCCCGTACACCACTCATCATTTCGGGTGGAGCAAAACATAATTTAAACCTGTATCAAGCCACAGATCGTTTCGCGAAAAACTTACGTGATGAAGATTTTGAAATTGATATTGAATCGAAAACCATCGCACTCACTCCTGAAGGCATCCGTCGCGCTGAACAAATTTTCCAAATTGAAAACTTATATGATTTAAAACATGTCACGCTTGTCCATCATATCAATAATGCACTTCGTGCAGTGCACATCATGGCACGCGATAAGGAATACGTTGTTCAAGATGGTGAAGTTTTGATCGTGGATCAATTCACTGGACGTATTTTAAGAGGACGTCAATTTTCTGAAGGACTCCATCAAGCTTTAGAAGCCAAAGAAGGCGTCCAAATTAAGAAAGAAACCGTAACGGTTGCCACCATTACGTATCAGAATTTCTTTAGAATGTATAAGAAACTTTCTGGTATGACCGGTACAGCGAAGACTGAAGAGGAAGAATTCAGAGACATCTATAACATGGATGTGGTTGAGATTCCAACCAATGCACCCGTCATCAGAAAAGATGAACCCGATTATCTTTATGCAAATCTTGACGATAAGTTTAACGCTTTATGCGATGAAGTCGAGAAGCGATATAAAAACGGTCAACCGATTTTGATCGGGACAATTGCTGTAGAAACCTCTGAAGATATTTCACGTATGCTCAAAGCAAGACGTATTCCTCATGAAGTTTTAAATGCGAAAAATCATGAACGAGAAGCAGAAATTGTTGCTAAAGCCGGACAAAAAGGCTCCGTGACCATTGCTACCAATATGGCAGGTCGTGGGACCGATATTAAACTCGGTGAAGGTGTGGTTGCGTTAGGCGGTTTAGCAGTCATCGGTAGTGAACGTCACGAATCACGCCGTATTGATAACCAGCTAAGAGGACGTAGTGGTCGTCAGGGCGACCCAGGATACTCCAGATTCTATTTGTCTGCCGAAGATGAACTCATGATGCGTTTCGGTGGAGAAACCTTTAAACGCCGTGTAGAGATGCTTGAACGCATGAATACCACAGGAGAACCATTAGCCTCTAAAATATTCTCACGTTTTGTCAGTTCAGCACAAAAACGTATTGAAGGCAATAACTTTGATACGCGTAAGAGTGTCTTAAAATATGACGATGTCCTTCGTAAACAAAGAGAAATTATCTATAAGGAACGTCGTGATGTCTTACTGCTTGAATCGATTGAAGATCAAGTAAGAGTGACTTTACGTCAAAGTTTAATGAAGACATTACACCAATTTATCCATCCCCAAGGAAAAGGTCAATTCACCATTGATGATGACAACATTATCGCAACCTTCAATGGGAATATCTTTATGCCGGGAACGCTTCAAAAAGAAATGATTGAAAAGATGGATGAAAAAGAACTTGAAGATCATATCATGCATCTTGCTGAGATGGAACTCGAAAGAAAGAAAGAACAAGTCCCACCTGAAATTTTTAATGAATTCCTGAAGGTTGTCATGCTACGTGTGATCGATACTTTCTGGATGAATCACATCGATGCCATGAGTGAATTAAGACAAGCCGTTTCACTTCAAGCTTATGGTCAACAAAGTCCATTAACCGTCTATCAAGCACAAGGTTTAGCCATGTTCAATGAGATGGTAGATAGCATCGCACGTGATGTCACACGCTACGTACTCCGTGCCCAAATTCAGTACAATGTCGAACGTGAAGCCGTCGTTAAGAATACCCAAACCAATGAAGGAAGAGATGACATTAAGCGTCCTAAAAAACCTAAAGTCATCCGCAACCGTTCTCAAAGAAATTTACCCTGGCGATAAGGAGGTGTTTTTGTGGAAACCTATGAAGTCAATAAAACGATTCAACAATTTAAAGAACTCATCAGTGATTTAAGAAAAGCGATAGGTCCGCAAAAACAAGAAAGTTCCTATCAAGCCTTGAATCAAAAGATGCAAGCACCCGATTTTTGGTCTAACACGAAAGAAGCTAAAAAAGTAACCAAAGAAGCCACTGCAATCAGAGAAAAACTCGATACATTTTACGCATTAGAGAAAAAACTCAATCAACTCATCGAATGGTATGAGATTTCAGAGGAAGGTAGTGAAGAATGGACCATTTTAGAAGATGATCTATTCCAACTGCAAGACGAACTCAAAATATTCGAAGTTGAAACGATCTTAAATGGACCCTATGATCATAATAATGCCATCTTAGAACTTCATCCAGGTGCTGGTGGAACTGAATCACAGGATTGGGCTGATATGCTTTATCGCATGTATTCTAGATACGCTCAAAAAAAGCGTTTCAAGATTGAATTGATCGACTATCAAGCGGGTGAAGAAGCTGGATTAAAATCTGTCACTATCTTGATCAAAGGTGCCTATGCCTATGGCTATTTGAAAGCGGAACGCGGTGTTCATCGTTTAGTACGCATTTCACCCTTTGATGCAAATGCTAGACGTCATACATCGTTTGCATCGGTGGATGTCATACCAGAAATCGATGAAGATCTAGATATTGACATCAAAGATGAAGATTTAAAAATTGATGTCTATCGTTCAGGGGGTGCGGGTGGTCAAAGTGTGAACACTACAGACTCTGCGGTCAGAATCACGCATCTTCCATCGGGAATAGTCGTCACGTGTCAAAATGAACGCTCACAGCTTAAAAATAAAGAACAGGCAATGCATGTATTAAAAGCAAAACTATTACAAGAAGAAATACAAAGACAAGAAGAAACCTTAAAAAGCATCAAAGGAGAACAAAAAGAGATTGGTTGGGGATCCCAAATCCGCTCTTATGTCTTTCATCCCTATCAAATGGTCAAAGACCATAGAACCAATTATGAGGTCGGCAATGTTGAACTTGTGATGGATGGGGATATCGATGGTTTTATCAACGCCTATTTGAAGGCAGGTGAAATGAATGAATAAAGCAAAAGTCTTAGAAATTTTAGAAATTTCAGCAGGCACAATTCTCTTGTCCGTTGGTTTCTATTTTTTCTTATTACCATTAAGTCTTGTGATCGGTGGCGTGATGGGAGTTTCCGTCTTAATACAAGATGTGATTCCTGTGTCTATCTTTATGTTTATCGCCAATACCATCTTACTCATCATCGGTGGATTGGTTTTAGGTAAAGTGTTTTTCTTTAAAACCATTTATGCCACCCTATTATCTCCATCGGTGATATGGATCTTAGAACATACGGTTCCAGCAGATTTTTTCACAAGACATTTGACTGAAAGCCCTCTTCTCATCGGTGCTTCCTTTGGCGGTATTTTGGTAGGAATTGGACTAGGGATTGTCATCAGAAATAATGGGACGACAGGTGGCGTTGATGTCATACAACGTATCATAAATAAGTATTTACACATTCCTTTTTCAACCGCCATGTATGTCACAGACGGAATTGTTATCGGGATTGCTATGATCATTAATTTCCAGCTAGGATTATATGCCGTAGGGTCGATGATTATTAGCGGTCTTTTGGTTGATCGCTTCTCGATTGAAGGACGTGCGGGATATACTGTGTTTATCGTCACTGATCATACCGATCTATTGCAACAAAATATCTATGACCGACTTGACCGTGGAATTACCAAAGTTAGGGTTGTGGGTGGTTATTCGAAACAAGAAAAGAATATGATTATTTGTACCGTGGATAGAAGTCAGCTTTATATCTTTAAAAAGGTGATTAAAGATTCAGATCCTAAAGCGTTCACATTTGTTACAAGAACAAAAGAAGCGCTCGGATACGGATTTACGAGGGAGGGTGCAGAATGGTAATCTCACGAAAAATTGGCATTCTCGTTTTAATCGGGTTTGTTCTTTCGTTTTTTGCAGGCTATTATATCGAAAGCATTTTACCTACAGAACCTAAAACCAATACGGATACGTTTCAGTATATTGTCGATGCTTTTCAAAATTATTACTATTATGATATCGATGATGAAGATGTGCATGAAGCGTTTATTGCGACCATGCAAGCTACTGTCGATACACTCGCTGAACGAAACGATGATCCTTATACTCGTTTGGTAGCAACTCCATTGTCCGCTGATCCAACCGATGATGAAAAGTTCATCGGGGTTGGAATGAGTCTTTCTGCTGAAGAAGGACAATTAAGAATTGTGAGTGTCTATCCAAACGGAGCAGCTGCTGGCATACTATATCCGAACGATGTCATCTTAGGTTTCGTCGAAAATGGTATCCATCAATACTTTTCTGCTGATGATTCCGCAGAAAAGATGTTTGAAAAGCTTTCTGGAGAATTAGGTGAAGTCAAAGAGTTTATTATCTCCAATCCCGATAAAGAAGAAGTGATTGTTCCGATTACCTATCAAGAAGTATTGACGCCTACGGTATATCAAAAATCAGTCAATGATCCCAATATTGCCTATATAAGAATTTCTCGTTTTGCAGGTCCTTCAGAAACCAGTCAAGGAACAGCTTCGATTTTTCAGAGTATCCTAAATGAACTTGAAAGTACGAAACTTACCGGTGAACAATCCACATTAATTCTCGATTTACGTGATAATCCAGGGGGTTCACTCACTGCACTACATAACCGTGGTTCCCAAGGAATCTCACCGGGGATTACCCAGCAGCTCTTGGTCAGAAACTTAAATCAACCTCTCTTTTCAATGATTCCCAAAAGTGGTGTCGTTGAAAACTTTTATGGCAATCTAAATACACCAAAACCGTATGATATTAAAGTTTTAGTCAACGAATCATCAGCATCTGCTGCAGAAGTTTTAGCTGCTGCACTTTCGGTTGAAGGCGGATATACGCTTTATGGAATGCCCACCTATGGCAAAGGTGTGTATCAAAATACGATTGTCTTACAAGATATCAGAGGTGTTAGATACTCACTGATTTATACCGAAGGTGAGTGGTTTTATGGGGATGGTTTACAAAATGTTTCCACAGAACCTTTGGAAGTTACTCCTTTGTTTGATTCAGGAATCAAATCCCTTGAACTTCCTATTTATGATGGAGTGATGAGCGTCGATCATGTCTATGAAGAATTAGGAGCTTATCAAGCATTTTTCAATTATTATTATCAACTCGAAGGTGTCCATGCTTTACGTACTGATGGATATTTTGATGAAGCAACCCGGCTTATCGTAGCCCAATTCAACATTGAATTTGAAATCATCGGTGATGCTTTAGGTCTTTTATCCGCAAGAAAAGTTCATGACTTATTCCAGATCTATGATCAAGATATCACCTTTGATAATGAGGTCAATGAAATCATTTCCCTCATCAACACCCTTTAGCCATGAAGACGATTACTGGATTTGAGAAAAAGGGAAAGCAGATATGGATCACAGTGGGTGAATCAAGTTTTTCTGTCGAACCTGAAATGATCATCAAATATCATTTACGTAGTGGGCTTGAGATGGAGGATTCTAGCTATCAAGCTTTGATTCATGAAAATCAATATCTTGAGTGCTTAAGGCTAGCATACACCAAACTTAAAAAAATGCTTTCCATCTTTGAGATGAAAACAATTCTTTCAAATACCTCCTATCCTATCGGGATTCAAAAACAAGTCATTCATCATTTGATGGAAAAGAAGTATTTAGATGATCTAAGTTATGCCAAAGTCTTCCTAGAACTCAAAAAATTCAAAGAGGGACCCGAGATGATCAAGTATCATCTTGAACAAAAAGGGATTTCTTTGGATATTATCAACGGAATGTTTCAACATTATCAGGAAGACAGTATCGTCAAGGAACTGATTGAAAAGAAACTTAGCACACCGTCAAAGAAACCTAAACGAGCCTGGATTCAACAGGTCAAGCAACAATTACTTGCTAAAGGATTTCATCGTGAAGTGATTGAAAAAACCTTGATTTCAGCTGAAAATCACATCCAAGATCAAGATCAAACGATCATTCACACGTATGGATCAAAGATTCTTAGACAATACCAAAACAAACTTTCTGGGTATGCTCTATATCAAAAAATTAAAGAAAAGCTCTACCAAAAAGGGTTTAATTACGAGGATATCAAACGCTATTTGGAAACGATTGATCTTCAGTCATGGTAAAATCATAAGTGAAGATTTTCTTTTTAGGAGGGTCAAATGAAAAAGTGGATTCATGGAAACTTCCATACGATGATAAGAGAAGATGAAGTGTTTCATACCATGCTTACAGACAATGGGGTTATTTTGGGTTTTGATGATGAGATCCAACATATTCCTTGTGATGAAATCATCGATCTTCATGATCATCATGTTTATCCGGGTTTTGTCGATGCCCATCTGCATCTTTTGGGCTATGGTAGATTTATTACACTCATCGATTTAAGAAACGTCTACTCCAAAGATCGTGTTTTCAAGGCTTTGCTAGAAAACCGTCATAAGGATATGCTATATGCTGAGGGTTACCGTGATTTAGGGATCACAAAACAAGATCTTGATGCAGTTATCGCAGATAAACCCGTTTTCTTACGTCATCTGGATTATCACAGTTTAACTTTAAACTCATCTGCTCTCAAGATTGTGGGTCTATCGAACTCCAATGGAATCTTACGGGAAGAAGAAGCGATGCGAGTGCTTCAGCAGTTACCCAAGCATACCAAAGAAGAACTCAAAGTCATGTTAAAACATGCATTTAAACAACTTCATGCTTACGGTGTTACTGGTGGTGATAGCGATGATCTTTATTACTTTAATGGCTTTGCTGAGACTTTTTCAGTGTTTGATGAAGTTCTAAAAGAAATTCCCTTTCGTACTCACCTTTTGATGCATCATGAAACCATCACAGATTATCTATCTTCAGGAAAATCATGGAATGAGCAGACACCTTTTTTAGAACTCGGTGCAGTTAAAATGTTTTATGATGGTACCATGTCGTCCAAGACTGCTTTGATGAGAGATTCATACCGTGGAACAGATCAATATGGTGAAATTGTCATGGGTAAGGAGAAATTTGTTGAGACACTAAAACGAACAAGAACACTTGGTCTTACGGCAGCGATCCATGTTATCGGGGATCAGGGGCTTGATGATGTTGCACATTTACTTAAGTCATATCCTCCAAAACCAGGACAAAAGGACCGTATCATTCATGCCCCTTGGGCAATGAAAAGCACGATACCTTTATTAAAAAAATTACCCATAACGATCGACATACAACCCCAATTTTTAAGCTCAGATCTTCCACGTGCTCTTTCGTATTTTTCTAAAAATCCAGATCTCATTTTCCCATGGAAAACCTATCTTGATGAAGGGATTCTGATCCTAGGAAGTTCAGATGCTCCTGTGGAAACACCAAACCCACTTTTCGGGATGAGAGATGCCATTTATCGAGAATCAACAGAAGATAAAAAATCCTATCAAATCGAAGAAGCATTAACACCTTTTGAGGCTGTTAAACTCTATACGACCTATGCACACCATCAGCATGTCAATAAAAATCGTGGCTACCTTGCAAAAGGGATGCTTGCTGATTTATCGATGACTTCCCACAATCTTTTTACTCTGAAAAAAGAACAATGGGATGAAAAACTTATCGAAATGACAGTGATTGATGAAAGGATTGTTTACAAACGATAAAGATGGGCATATGTGTTGAAAAAATCGGATTTATTCAATAGAATAGTGAAGTAAAGAGAGTTTAAGGATAAATATATGAAACTAGAGTTTTGGCTCGATTACATCAGCCCATTATGCTATAAACAGCACCTCGAAATCGAATCGCTTTTTAAAAAATACACGTTTGAAGATCTCGAACTCCTTTACCGTAGCTATGAGATGATACCCGGATTTATTCCTTTGGAAGATTGTACATTTTATCGCGTGTTATCGCATCATCACGTCCTTACCGATGATGAAGTAAAAATGACATTTCAAGATATTCCTGAACAGTTAAAACCTGTCAAAGTTATGGATATCCATCGTCTATCTCATCTTGCTAAAAAGATGGATTTATCATTTGAATTTAATAAGCAAGTCTTCAAGACTTACTATGTTGAAAAACAAGATATTTCTAATCACGATGTACTGCGTCGTGTTGCTAAAAAAGTGGGTATTCAGGCATCCCATGTAGATGAAGTTCTAAACACAGATCAATTTATGAGTGCTGTCGAGATGAATCGTGAAAATGCGATTGTCAAAGGTATTTTTGAGATCCCTCATTTACGCATTGATGGTAAGATTCGCCTTTCAGGATTTCATACTGAATCTCAAATTTTAGAAGCATTAACCATGGCTTCTGTTCAATATCGGACATCAGATTTTTGTGAAGGTGAACATTGTGCACGAAAGAAGACTCGCTGAGTCTTTTTTTATCGTTTTTTATAGTATTTTATTGCGTTATGTGGTATAGTGATTAAGGTTTAAAAAAGAATTGAGGAACAATATGAATTTATTATTTAATGATTTACCGATTTTAGAACAAACGAAACAAGCTATTGAGCAATTAGGACTCGTCGAAACGACGTCGATTCAGCATTATGCTATCCCTAAAATGCTTGATGGCAAAGACTTAATTGGGCAAGCACAAACAGGAACAGGAAAAACTTTTGCCTTCGCCATTCCTATTTTAGAGAAAATCAATCCTGAGGATCCAACCATACAAGCGCTTGTCATCTGTCCAACACGTGAATTGACTTTGCAGGTATATAAAGAATTTGTCAAACTTGTCAAGTTCAATAAGAGCATCCGTGTGACATCGATTTATGGTGGAGAATCGTACAATAAACAGTTTAAAGCACTTGCAGAAAAACCACATATCGTGGTTGCGACACCAGGGCGTGCCATTGATCACCAAGATCGTGGAACGATTAATTTCTCCCATGTCAAGATTCTTGTCATGGATGAAGCCGACGAAATGCTTAAGATGGGTTTCCAAGAAGATCTCGAAAGATTGTTAATCGATACGCCGAAAGAACGTCAAACTGCGCTCTTTTCTGCAACGATTCCGCCTTTCATCAAAAAGGTAGCTGAAAAGTATCAACATCATCCTGAAATCGTCAAGATTGAAACACCGACATTAACCGTTTCCAAGACAGAACAAATGTATTATAATGTCAAAAAATCAGACCGCGATCAACTCTTAATCCGTGTACTCGATTATTACCAAGTTTCTTCAGCCATCATCTTTGCTAATACGAAAGTCGATGTCGATCAAGTGGCTGACTTTCTGCAAAAGCATGGGTATGAAGCTGATGCGATTCATGGTGATTTAAAGCAAGCACAACGTGACTATGTCATGGGTAAATTCCGTCAAAAGAAACTCAAATATTTGATTGCTACTGATGTGGCTGCACGTGGACTTGATATTTCACACGTCGATATGGTCATCAACTATGAAATCCCCTTTGAAGATGAAATCTATGTCCATCGTATTGGACGTACCGGTCGTGCAGGAAAATCCGGGATGTCTGTATCCTTTGTGTATCCTTCCATGCGTGGAAAACTCCAAATGATTGAACGCTTTATCAAAACGAAGATGATTGAAAAAGAAATTCCGACCCCCGAAGAAATTCAGATTCGTGTTGAGCAAAAACACTTAAAAGACATCAAACATTTAATCGAAGAAAATCAAAATACTTATCAGGAGATGATTACTCGTTTGTCTGAAGAGGGTTTTGATAAGGATCAAATTATCTCTGGACTTCTCTCTAAAGTACTTTCAGAAAGTAAGACCTATGATACCATTGAAGCTCCCCAAAGAAAACGTCATGATGAGCCAACCTTTGATCGCAAATCAAGCAAGAGCGATGGAAAACCAAGAAGTAGTGAAGGTAGATCCGAGAGCAAGACTCCATTTAATTACAAACATGCAGTGATCAACTTAGGGAAAAATGATGGTCTTCGTCCCGTTCAACTTTTAGACATTTTCAAAAAGCATGCCGATATGTTTCCTAAAAACGTCGGGGATATCATGGTCTATCCCAAAGAAACAGAATTCCAAATTCATCCTGCAGCTATCAAGCGTTTAGAAGAACTTAATGGTAAAACCATTATGGGTAAATTGATTAAGATTTCCATCATACGAAACAAATAATAAGAAAAACATACAAAATATGAATCGTTCATGTTACAATGAATATGATATTCATATTTTTTATTTTTATAAAATAAAGGAGGACCCGATGGCACATCTGTTTGACACCATACATCCAAACTTTTTCAGTGTGCTCTCCTCCCCGAATAGAAAGACGTATGTCGATTGCATCTTTATCATTTATCATTCCATTGATACGATTGAAGATGCGTTTCAGGGGGACCGTGAGTTTATCATTTCTCGTCTCATTGATTATTTTGATGAACAGCCTTCAGAAGAGTTTGAAGATATTGAAGACGATGAACCCGCACGGACATCACGTCAAAAAGCGATCCACGTCATTAATGTACTTAAGAAAAATGGCTGGTTAGGTGAAGAAGAACTGGGTGATTATAAAACCTCACTCAATCTTTTTGATTATTCAATCCAGCTTATCGATACTTTAGAAAATATTGCAAATAATCGCCAAAGCGAATATACAGGTGAAATATTTACTGTGTATTCCCTTTTGTCTTCGTTTAACCTTGAAGAAGGTATTGGAGTATTAGAACAAGCCCATCAAAAAACTCAAGATATCTTAAGAAAACTCAAATCACTTAAAGCCAATATTTATCGTTACTATTACGATATCACCAAAAAACAGTCGAAAAATGATCTTCAACATCTTCTTGAAAAACTGCTCATCGAATACAAACAAAACTTCTTTGATTCTGCCTATTATAATTTAAAGACTACCGATTCACTTCCTCGCTACAAGCGCTCGATTTTAGAGACCGTCAACCGAATTGTCAATGATGAAGACATGATGGATAAGCTTGCTCTAAAAGTACAAACGATTAAACGCATTGATGACTATAATGAAGCCTTTCATTATGTCGAAGATCACCTGCGATATATCACAGATTCTTTTGCTGCTCTTGAACATCTGATCTTGGCGATTGATAGAAAAAATGAACAATATATCAGTGCTGCTGCAGCCAAGATATTGTTCTTTACCAATCAGTCAGATGATGTTGAAGGGATTTTTAACCGACTATTCCGCATTATCTTAAACAAAAAAGATTTCGATTATACGACTCTATTTAATTTGACTCAAGCAAGAAACTTGGATACAGGATCGCTTTATAACCAACGCAGAATGCGTTTGGATACCGTACCTGAAGAAATCACGTTTGATGAAGATTTGATCTCTGAAGATTTTAGAAAAGAGAAGATCAAGTTATTACTTAAAAATAATATTTATGGCAAAAAAGAAATCGATCAACATGTTAGACATCTTTTAGGTGGTCAAAAATCTGTGGAAGCAGCCCATGTTCGCTTAGATAATCAAGAAGATTATGTCAAACTGCTTTTGATATTTCTTTACTCCAAGTCAGTTGGGATGCATTATGATGTTGAGCCCATGGGAAAAGATGTTAAGAATAATTTTGTCACATTTCAGAATTTCAGAATTAAAGAGGTGAAACGATGAATAAAGCACAAGCACTCAAACAATTTAATGATGAATACTCGACCCTCAAAGAAGGGGAAAAAGCCATTTTTTCACGGATCACCAATAAACTTTTCCAAGTGAATTATATCACGAGAAAAAAGCCAGGGGACACCAACGATTATCGGTTTATCTTGTCCTTCAAAGAAGCGTTTGAAAGCTTTTTTGCCTTAACAGATTTCACACTCAATATCAAACGTGAAGATGAGGTCATCTTCATTTCGAATGACAATCTTTTTAATCATATGCGGTTAAGAAAAACAGAAAGCATTTTAATTCTTGTCATTCGTATCATTTATCAGCGGAAAAAAGATTATGTCACCTTAGATGAGAATGTGGAAATTTTCCTTCATGAAATCCATGAAGAACTTTCGCGTATTGGCTATCTTGATAACAAGCGAATGACCAAGGATAAGCTTAAACCTGCTTTAAGTTTTCTCAGAAATTACAATATTATCGATTATATTGATCGTGGCCTACACGATGATGCAAGAATCAAAATCTATCCTACCATTTTATACATTACCAATCTTGAATCCATCAAAGAAGTTGTACAAAAACTAGAAGGATACTTAGTCTCAGGAGGTGACGAGAGTGAAGAAGCTGACGAAGATTAAACTCATTAACTGGCATTTATTCTCGAATCAGACCATTGAGATTAAAGATAATGCATTGATCTCTGGTGAAAATGGTTCTGGGAAATCCACGTTACTTGATGCGATGCAGTATCTATTTGTCGGTGGAAGGAGCGGTGCCAAATTTAATATTGCTGCGACCGATGATGCGAGACGTACACTTGAAGGATATGTCCGTGGACGTATAGGAGCTGAAAATAAAGAATATCTACGCAATGGCGACGTCATTTCTCATGTTGCCTTAGAATTCTTTGATGAAGTGATGAAAAAATACACCACCATTGGATGTATTTTAGACTTACCAAAGGGTGGCCAACTCAAGGAACGTTTTTATCTTTTGGATAATATCTCGATTCATGATGGTTTATTCCTTGAAAAGAAATATCCACGTGATTATAAGAACATGAAAAGTTATTTGAAATCGATTGATGTCGAATTCATTCCCTTTGAATCACAGAAAAAATATCGTGATGCTTTAGCACGCTTTTTCGGAATGGATGCGACCAAATATGCGAGAATTCTTCCCAAAGCCTTAGCTTTCCGTTCTATTGATTTGCAAGCCTTTGTCTTTGAGTTTTTACTCGATGATGACCCGATTGATATCCAATCTTTGAAAAACAATGTGGCCCAGCTTAAAAAGGTTGAAGCACAGATCAAAAAAGATAAAGAAAAACTTGAAAAACTTGATGCCATCATTCGTGTCGGTGAAGAGATCAATCAAAATCGTGATCAGAAAGATATTAATCAAATCATTGATCAACTCAACTGGATTGAAAAGCGTGAAGCTTTCATGAAGGATCAGGAACAAAAACTCCTCGGGATTGAAAAGAGATTGGATCTTTTGCGTGACTCCAAAGCTCAACTCGATGATCAGATTGAAGAACTCGATCAATCCATTTTGAGTTTAGACCGAGCAAGAAATGATTCAGATCTTTCTCGTACTCTCCAAAATTATGAAGATTCTTTGAAGAAAAAGGGTGCTGAGTACGAGCATCAAAAACAAGCGATCACAGAGCTTAAAGAAATCCTTTTTAAAGAGTTCAATATCATTAAAGAACTCACCAATAGTTTAAATAATCAATCCTTTAAAGCGTTTGTTAACTATGTACAAACCCAAGAAGATTCGCTCTCGAGTGATGATTTATCATCCTATCTCCAGCAACTTGATGTGGATGTTCAAGCCTACAAGCAAGCATTCTTTAACGAAAAAGATAAAATTGAGAAAGAAAAAAGAGATTTATCCGAAGAAATTCGTCTCACACAAAACCGTCTCAATCAACTCAAGCGTCATGTGAAGACGTATCCCTTTTATGTTGAAACCCTCATTAAAACCCTTAACGAAGAACTTTCTAGTCATTATCGTAAAGAAGTGAGAGTTCAACCCCTTTGTGAAATGCTTGAAGTCACCGATGAAAAATGGCGTAACGCCATTGAGGGATATTTAGCGACACAACGCTTTGATATCATCGTCGACCCCTTGTACTTTTCTGATGCACTAGATATTTATGATCGTGTGAAATTTGAACAAAAGATTTATGGCGTCGGTTTAGTCAACACCCAGAAACTTAATGCCTACGATCAAATCAATCCTAATACACTCGCTGAAAAAGTATCCACGGATTCCAATTATGCACGCTATTATGTCAACATGATCTTAAATAACACCTACTGTGTCGAACATGTTCAAGATTTGAAGAACTACAATCGTGCGATTACCCCAACCTGCATGACCTATAGTAATCACACAGCACGCCAGATTAACCCAAGAACGTATGAAACTCCATTTATAGGGAATCAAGCCACTGAGATGCAACTTCAAATGGAAGAAAAGAGTCTTGCATTACTCGAAGAAAAAATGGATAAGCTCTATGATTTGTCAGATAAGAATGACCGAATCATGCGTCTTTTAGGACAATCCAAGTCCAATCAACTCGTTCATCAAGGACAATTAAAGTATATCGATTTGATCAAACAAACGAGAAGAGAATATGTAGCCCTTGAAGAACAAATTCAATCGCTCGGCAAAGATAAGAATATCCAAAAGATTGACGAACAAATCGAAAAAGCACGTAACAATCGTCGTCAGCTCAAAACAGATCAAGAAAAAATTGTCGGTGATATTGCGACACAACGCGAATCACGTCAACGCATCTTGGATGCTATAGAAGATGCGAAGGATATGATTGAAGAATTCTCTAAAGAACAAAAGGCACTTTCATTGAAACATCCTGAAAAACTGTCTTTAGCAAATACGCAATTTTATGCACTCAAACTCAAATTTAAGCATGATCATGATCGGATCACAGAATACTTAAGTGATTCGAATGTCTCCTTAAATACCTCTGTGGTTAAAGGGGAAGCAGATCTTGTTAATCAAATGAAAAATTATGTCTTCACCTTCCATTTTGGTGCAGCACCTAATTATGAGCATTTGATCTACTTTGAACAAGAAGCACAAATGATCAGAAACAATAACTTAATCCGTTATGAAAGAGAAGCTTCTGAATTGAGAAGAAACTCTGAAATCGGCTTTAAGGAAGAGTTTGTCGGTAAGCTTAGAGCATCCATTGAAAATGCTCAACAACAGATTGAAGAGCTCAATTACGCACTGACAGACAAGGTCTTCGGTTCTGATATGTATCAACTGACCTACAAGGCTAGTGATAACCCCGATTACAAGATGTATTATGAGATTATTATGGCCAATGAAGCCATTCAAAAACACACGCTATTTACCGAAGGTTTAACCAAACGTAATGAGCAAGTCTTAATGGAACTCTTTGAAAAGATTGCTTCCAACGACCCCGAATACGATCAGCTGACCTACAAGTATTTAGATTATCGTAACTACATGTCTTACGATATTGAAGTCACGAACAAAAACGGGAATAAATCCTATTTCTCGAAAGTATCGAAAGAAAAGTCTGGGGGCGAAACCCAAGTGCCTTTCTACATTGTTATTGCCGCCTCATTCCAACAGCTCCTCACCAAAAATAGACGTATCGATTCTGGCTGTATCGTCTTATTCGATGAAGCCTTCAATAACATGGACGAATCAAGAATTGATGCGATGATGAAGTTCTATAATAGCTTATCGATTCAACTTTTGATCGCAGTACCCCCACAACGTGTCTCCAACATTATCAACTACGTGAATACATCCTTAGTCATCGTCAAAGATAATGATTTTGCGATTGTGGAAACCTTTAAAGATGAACGGATGCTCGCCGTTTAGGAAAGAGGGATAAAGATGAAAAAAATTAGTCAGAAGGATTTAGAAAATTTAGCTTTGCATTATGAAAACAAACCAGTACAACAAGCTTTAAGACGGGTTCTTGTCAAAAATGAGTTAGCAAATCTCTTTGATAAACAAGAGAGCAAACCGATGAACCAGTTTCGTTTTTCACATGAAATCAAAACACTTCCTGTGACCAATCAAAAGAGCAGTGGACGCTGCTGGATCTTTGCAGGACTCAATGTCTTAAGAGAAATCATCGCTAAAAAATATGATTTAAAGGATTTTGAATTTTCACAGAATTACACAGCATTTTATGACAAGTTTGAAAAAATCAATTATTTCATTGAGTCGATTGATGACTTTTTGACCTGTGATCAAGATGATCGTACCTTACAGCATATCTTAAAGACCGGCATCCAAGATGGGGGTCAGTGGGATATGTTCGTTAGCCTCGTTGAAAAATATGGTGTTGTTCCTAAAGAAGCCATGGTTGAAACCGCATCATCTTCGAATACAGGATTTATGAACCGTATCATCAATATCAAACTTCGTCAGTATGCAGCCAATGCAAGACATCTCGCTGAAGATGGTTTGAGTAAAGAAATTCCAAGTCTAAAACAACAGACACTAAGTGAACTTTATACATTCTTAGTCACCAACTTTGGAGTTCCTCCAAAAACCTTTGATTTTGAATATACATCCAAGGAAGAATATCACATTAAAAAAGGTCTCACACCACTAGGGTTTTATCATCATGAATTTGGTGATTTACTCAAAGACTATGTATCTGTGATTCATGCACCCACGAAAGATAAACCTTATCTTAAAACCTATTCTGTCGCTTATTTAGGTAATGTGGTTGATGGTCGTGAGATCAAATATTTAAACCTTGATATCCAAGATTTAAAACAACTCGTCCTTACGCAACTAAAAGATTTAGAAGTCGTTTGGTTCGGTTCGGATGTTTCCCGTTATGGAGATCGCGTCGCAGGCATATGGGACGACCAGCAATTTGATTATGAAGAGATGCTTGAAATGAGTCTTTTCATGACGAAAGAAGATGAACTCGACTATAGCAGTTCTTCGATGAATCATGCCATGGTGATTACAGCCGTGAATATAGATGAAGGATTACCTAATCGTTGGAAGATTGAAAACTCTTGGGGTGATCAAAATGGCAACAAGGGTTACTATTTATCCAGTGATACATGGTTTGATCGGTATGTCTATCAAGCGGTCATTCACAGCAAATATTTAACGGATGAACAAAGAAAAGCATGGGAAACAAAACCCATTATTCTAAAACCATGGGACCCCATGGGTTCACTTGCAAAATAACTTAAAAAAGAGCATCTCGCTCTTTTTTTTCTTTCCTACATTTGATATAATGATTAAGCACGAGTTAGGGTTTTCCTTGAAAAGAAAAACGCCTTGTGATACAATAATGAAGGTCAATTAAATCCGGGACGTGGCGCAGCTTGGTAGCGCACTTGCATGGGGTGCAAGGGGTCGCAAGTTCAAATCTTGTCGTCCCGACCATTGAAATGAATTAAGTGAGTATTCCTCACTTTTTTATTTTAAAAAATAAAAGAGGTCCATGACCTCTTGATTATCTTTATTCAGAAACAATAGAAATATAGTCTGTAGTTAAAGTAATCGACAGATTACCATTTCTTACACGTAGTTCATCAATAAACGCTTTTTGGTCGATATTCGCTTTCGTTTTGATGAGATAGGTGAGCTCAAACATGGTTCCAAAATCGGTAGTCTTAACACGTGTGAGTTGGAAACTTGTCACATATTGATGAAATACATCATCAAAGACATTAGCATAATTCAAGTTTTCTGGAATGATGATTCTTAACTTGGCGTGTGTTTTTCTTTGTTGATCGAGTTTTAGGTAATGAATAATCATCATCACAGCCGAGATAAACAAGGTGAATGTGACAGCATAACCAATCATTCCTAAAGACATCGCAAGACCTACACCAACCGCACTTAGAATGAATGCGATATCTCTTGAATCTGTGATCGCGCTTCTAAAACGTACCAAAGTGAAGACACCTGCTAAACTAAACGCACGTGCAATGTTATTGGAGACAAGGATAATGATGATCGAAATGATAATGGGGAGTAAAAGCAGTGTCGTATTAAAGGCATGATCATATACAGTCTTTCGATGCGTAAACGCATATAATCCGGAAATGATTGCACCTAAAGCGGTGGAAACAAATAAGACAATGAGCACGTTGGTTAAAGTTAAACTGCTTAATTCTATGGAAATATTGATAAAATTAATCGTGAATAAAGGGAACATCATCGTTGAGACCTCCAATATATTTTTCATAAGCTTTACCGTATTTGGAAAAACTTTGGCTATAGATTTTTAATTCTGAAAGTTTGCGTGCTAACCATAAGGGAAAGTTCTGATCCGATTTGATTTCCATCAGAATGTAACTTTCACTTGGCAGTAATGGGAATCCATCGATTTTATCGAGAGTAAGTTCTTTCGTGCGATACGTAAGTTCATGATCAAATGTGATTCTAAGTTCATCATGAATAGAATGTAGAGCAACCCTATTATAGCGAATGTATGCCCCAGGCTTTGCCTTATGAATCTTCATAAAATAATCAATTTCTTTCATCATCTGAACATCATGATAATCCTTAAATGGCGGCAATTCTTTGGTTGTTAAATAGTTTTTTGCATGATTATAATCAAGGATGACACGTCGTTTATTGACTCTACCTTGAAACTTCTTTTTAATCTCAAGGAATACTTGACTAGTATCAGTTAATGGGTAATCATAGGTCCGAAGTCTTAATTTTTCCTTGTACTTGGGCTTCGCGATGGAATTTCTAATGACGGAGAAATCATCATTATCAAAATAAAGATTGTAGATTGTGTAATGTTTACCATCACGTGAATAGGGATCAAAGTCAAGATATCTAGATAAAAAAGGGATGAGTTCGTTCATCTGGTTTTTGGTTATGATAAATTTTCGTTCATAGCGATTAAAGATGCGGATATCCATAGAATCTAGCCCTAGACATGAAGAGTTCTTCATACTAATGATTATTATACCATCATGCATAAAAATTGTGTAAATTTTGTCCATGGATTTTGATATAGAGAAACTCGATTTTAAGAAATAAGTGAAAGTATTCTTTCTCAAAGAGAAAATGAAAATATTATTAGACAAACGTAGGGTAATTTGATAAAATAGTGATTGCGACATGATATGCACCCGTAGCTCAGTTGGATTAGAGCGTAACCCTCCGAAGGTTAAGGTCGCATGTTCGATCCATGTCGGGTGCACCATCATTGGAGGAATACTCAAGTGGCTGAAGAGGCGGGCTTGGAAAGCTCGTAGGCTGTAAAAGGCGCAGGGGTTCAAATCCCCTTTCCTCCGCCATATTGAATGCATAGGTTTGATACAATCGTATCAAGCCTTTTTTCTTTGCAGAAAGGGCGTTTTCTCCCTATCTGCCAATTTCCAGATCCATATTATGAACCGAAATCGAAGTTTTTTCGGGACCGATATCGTGTCGCCATCTAACCGTTTACACGATTAGCTAACCATTTACACGATTACCCAACGATTTACACGATTATCTTTTGACGAAAGTATTTTGTTTATAAAGACTATGAAAAAGGCGAATATCTGTGTTAAAATTGAGATATTAGTGAAAACAGAAAATAGGATAATCATGAAAATAATTCTATTGTATAATTTGCTAACTACTAGAACTCTCTAGTTATTTCAATCTTTATCAAGATTCGTTTTTGATGATAATCCTAGAACGGAGATGGTTTCAATGAAAAGGAAAATAACAATATTAAGATTTGTATCGATTGTAATCATTCCATTCTTCTCTCTCATTGGTTTCTTTTTATGGGGCTTGGTTATAGCAAATGTTGATGTTATCACTCCAGATAATAATATATTTTTTCCAGATGGAGAGACCCCTTTATTAATCCAAATTGACAATGATTTTAGTGATGACTTTGTAGAAATAAGACCTTCAATTATTAATAAAACGAGCAATAGTTTTATGGTGATTTACAAACAAAATGACGAAGTAATGTGTAGCGCACTTATATCAATTAGTGATGAGGTTGGCACGATTGAATACGAGGGATTCTCTTATCCATCTATTGGCAAGGTGTATCATCAAAACGTCGATTCTGTAACTTTCAATTTTGAGCTTTCTAATTGCGAGTTTAACGAAGTGGGAATTTATGTAGAAAACAGTCATGAGTTAAAGGATCTTACTCCAGGCTTAATTGTGCTGTCGCTAATCTTTATTTTGGTTTTTGTGATTAATCTATACGCAAGACAGCGTTTTATCCAAACAGTTGATGTAGAGGAATTTAGAAATACAAGAATTAGTATAAGACAAAAAATCGGCTTTATTGCCATCGGAATAGTATCACCTGTAATTGCCGCATTAATATTTTTGGCAATCGGTACTGACACAAAGAATTTAAAGAATATTAAGTGTGGAGAATTAGCTATAATAACTAGTGTGATATTTCTTAGTGTCCTATTTCCAGTCTTGTTGATACTAATAACTTATATATAGAATAACAAGAATTTCTTTTCATTTTCCAGAGGGGTGCCAATTCCTACTGCAGGGGTGCCAAAATTTAAGGTGGGGTGCCAATTTGTATTGGACTGTATAGGGTAAATACAACAGTCATTTTTGACAGTTGACCCTTTTAAAGAGAAGAACCATCAAAAATGATGGTCTTTTTTTTCGCTTTATATAGGCTTAAACTCGAATTCATCAGGTGTCGAATATCGTAGCGAAGCATGTGGACGTTTTTATGTTCTAGTGGGTGATGTAATCGTTAATATAGTTAGTAAATTGATATATTGAATTTTCTCTATTCGAAGTCAATCACATTAGATTTTTTTAAAAATATTGCAAAGCTATTCACTGAGTAGTATAATTTAGTTAGAAAGTAAGAATATAGGAAAATAAGAAAGAGGTGGATTTCATGATTATTGAGCTAAGGAAAAAATCTCAAATCACAATACCCAAAGAAATCATTCATCAGTTAAATCTTCAGGAAAAAGACCAGCTTGAGATTTCTATACAAGATGGTATTATTGTAATTGAACCAGTCGCAGTCTATCCGAAATCATACATCCAAAAATTAGAAGAAACTGTGATGAGAATCAATGAGAAACCTGCAAAATATAATGTTGGCCCGTTTAAATCTGTTGAGGAAGCTATCAACTACTTAGAAGAAACAAATGAAGATGTTGATAAAGACAAAGAACCCCAAAAATGACATACGAAATACTATTTTCACCAGGTTTAAAAAGTCTTTTTCTAAGTTGCAAGATCAAGAAAAGAGATTATTCTACAATAAGTTATCTTTATTTATAGAGAACCACAGGCATCCAAGTCTTAGAACAAAAAAGATTAAAGGTAGCGAAATTTTATTTGAGTCTAGTATCAATATGTCAATTAGAGTAATCTGGACATATAAAAATGAGAATTTGATATTAATGATAGATATTGGTCACCATGACATTATAAACAAACTATAGTTTTTGTTTTCATCAATTCTTATGGACTATATAGGGCATATACAACACTTTTTTGAGATTTACCTTTGTTTAATCGTTTACATAGTGGTGCTAAAAAACTAATTCATTTGTTTATTTTTTACACGATCACAACGTGATTTATACGATATGCTTTGCTTAATTATCATTGTGTAAAAAAAGTGGATTATGCATCCACTTTTTGTTTGTTTGAATCTGAATTACGTTCTAATAGGTAGTATGCTGTTGGAACAACAAATATGGTAAGTGCTGTAGAAGCGATTAATCCTCCCATTAAAGAAACTGCCATTGGAGTAAAGAACGCTCCACCAAAGATTGCTAGTGGTATGAGTCCCACAATTGTTGTGATACTGGATAATAAGATTGGTCTTAAACGACGTTGTACTGATGACACACATGCATCTAAAACAGTTTCACCATCCATACGAGCTTTGTTGATATAGTCAATGAGAAGAATTCCCATATTTACAACAATACCTATCAAACTTGTTATTCCAAAAATCATAGTGAATGATATTGGGGTTTTCGTAAGTCCTACTAAGAGCGCTGAACCGATAAATGATAATGGAACCGTTAGTAGTATAATAATTGGTGATTTAAAGGAATTGAACTGTACGAACATAATAAAGTATACTACCAATATTGCAAATATTGCAGCTATTCCAAGGGTACTAAAGGTATCATTGCGAAGTTCTGCTTGTCCACCAAGACTAATACGAACGTCATCTGATACCACGGAGTTAGCAGCATTTACTACATCTGAAGTCGCTGTGATGACATTTGCATCTTCTGATAAGTAAATATCTACAAGCACTTGATGATCACCATTATGTTTTTTCACCATTTGGACTCCAGTTTCAGTTTCGAAGGTAGCAATCGAATTCAATGGAACAAAATTTCCAGTTATTGAGGAGCGGATGTTCATTTGCTCAAATGCGTCAATAGTAGGGATCGAAGATAAAATATTCAATTGAATTAGAGAATCATTGTATTCAAAAAGGTAATAACTACCCCCATTAATATTGTTTGATATTTGCTGTTGTACTTCAATTGGTGTTAGTTTATTTGCTATAAGAAGATTGCGATTCAAATTGACAACAATGCTTTCTTGTGTTGCTTGTTCTTGAACTTTAAAAGTGTCAATATCATCCATAAGGCTTAACTTAGCTGTCACTTGATCAATGTTTGATAACAAAGTTTGATAATCATTTGCAGAAATTGCTAATTGGATGTCCGCATCTCCACCAAAGTTCATCGTTAGCTGTTTAACCAAAAATGAACCATTCTCAGTAATATTGGGATTTTCTTTAAGTTCAGAGATAAAATCTTCTACGTAAATCTCTATCTGATTATATGGCACATCTAGGCGGAAGAAGATTCTTCCTTCTCCAGGGACATCATTAATTTGTGTTCTTGCATTAAATCCTGGTAAATCTCCACCAACACTGTAAGCAGTATAATAAATCTCTTCATAGTCACTCAATGTATTAATGATTTCGAGGGCATATTGATTTGCTCCAACTGCATCTGTGATGTCATTATATGCATAATCAATATAGATAATATTGTCGTCTTCCACTGGGAATAGTTCTAGTTCAGAACGCATTAGCATAAATCCTATTGAAAGAATTAATATTACGAAGGTAGACCCTATTACGAGCCAAGGCTTCTTAATGATAGAAGGTAATGTTTTGGTATAGAATGTATGTTCTTTTTGAGATTCTTTCTTTTTTGTTAGAATTTTTTTCTTTGTTTTCGTAAAGAATAGAGCACCAAATACAGGCATTATAAACAGTGCTACAAGGTAACTAATACCGATTGCAATAGATACGGTTAATGGCAATGTTCGAATCATTTTACCAATCACTCCACTGATCACCATAAAAGGAATAAACGCTGCAATGGTTGTTAGTGAAGAAGTGAGTATCGGAATACTATTTTCTTGTACAGATAACAGAGCAGCTTGAGCCCTGTTTACTCCCTTTTCTATGTAATATTGGATTGATTCACTAATGACAATGGAGTTGTCTACAATGATACCTATAGTAATGATTAATGCTGCGATGGTAACTTTTTGTAAGTCCTGATTCAGTAAATACATTAATCCGATTGTTGATAAAATAATTAATGGGAAAGTAAAAGCAACACTGATTGCATTTCGTAATCCCAATCCAACAAAAATAACGATGATTACAAGCAAAACCCCAATGATTAAACTCGAGTAAACTTGATTCAGTGACTCATTCACTGCATCTGGTTGAAAGGTCATACGTTCAACAGAAATGTTGGGGTATTCATCACCAAAATCTTCTTGAGCATCGATCAAAACATTACCTAAAACAGTAAAATCAATATCGGTTTCAAAAAAGACTTCAACAAAAACACTTGTTTTATTATTCTGAATGTAATTGATATTTGTTGGATTTTCCATCATTGTAACCGTAGCTACATCACTTAGTCTGATTGGCGTTACGCCATCAACACCGATAATTAGATTATTTAGTTGGGTAATGGATGTAAAATTTGCTGGAATTTGGATTCCAGTGGTACCATCCACATTAGCGATTGTTCCAATTGGGATTTCTAAACCATTATAATTAATGATTGTCACTAAGTCATTCATGGTGAGATCATAATTATTAAGTGTCTGATAGTCGACATTTACATAGACCTGTAAATCACTGGCACCAATGATGTTTACAGAAGAGACTTTGTCAATTTCCGATAAAGACACTTGGAATTCTTCTGCATAGGCAGTCAATTCTTCGAGTGTGTATGCATCTGATGAAACACCGAAAACAGCATGAGGACTTATGATGATGTTGTTCATGATTGGATCCATCACACCATCTGGTAGTGAAACACCATTGATTTCTGTAAAAATCTCATCAAATATTTGCTTGGTATCAATTTCATCAATATTTAATATTATATTGAAAATAGCTAAATTATCAAGCGTTAACGAATCAACATAATCGACACCATCTACAGATAATATGACATCTTCAATTGGATTTGTTATGTATTTTTGGACATCATTTAATGAATAACCTGGTGCTACAATTTGAACACTTGAAACCGGTGGTACTAGATCTGGCATGTCTTGTTTTGGTATGAGGATAAAAGAATAGATACCTAGTCCCATGATTATTAATGATACAAAAATTGTAATTTTGTATTTGGCAATCGCCACCTGTGTAATTTTTTTCATAATACTTTTTATTTCCTTTCATTTGCTTTAGTGTGTCTAACGAATCACGTTAATACTGGTTTTTTGCGTACATTGATAATAGATATACATAGTTAATTCTAAAAATTTAAATGATACACTTGTAACATTTACGAACTTATTGTATGATAAATGTAAAGCCAATACAAGTAAAAAACTTGATTATGAGTATCTTATACGATTTTTAGAAAGGTGTAACATATGAGAATAAAACAAATCATTGAATCTAAAAACTTGATTATTGAAGGATTCTTCCATCTCTTAAAAGAAAAAGAATATCATAAGATAATTATGTCAGAAGTTGCTATCGCTGCGGGAATATCAAGGATGACACTCTATCGACATTTTAATGATATTGAAGATATTTTAAACTACTACTTATCAACCATTCATCAACTGGCTTTAGAAAAATTTCATCAATTAGAGAATCAAACGTTTCGGCAATTATTGTTGATAAGGAATCAAATCATCTATGAAAATGATCATTTTAAAATTATTTTAGCCAACAATGATGTTAAAAAGTTAGTCCTCGATTATACAAGAAGCTTCATGCAATCCTATGCTAGTTCGCTTGCACCAATCGAGATCGATGAATATAAACGTGCATTTCTTCAGGGAGGTGTTAATCATGTTACAGAAAAATGGTTTTTATCTGATATGCAAGAGACCCCTGAAGAAATTACGGAAATTATTGTCGACTTGTTTCGCAAAGTCATTTTAAACTAAAATAAAGTCTTAGTGATTTGGTTTTGACTGTATAGGGTAAATACACAGTTGTTTTTGACAATTATCTGTATCACAAAATAAAATATCTTATTGTTGCTGTCATATAGGGGTGCTAAAAAATGTATTAAACCCGTATACTTTAGACATATAAAAGCATTGGTCTGATACAAATGTACTAGACCTTTTTCTTTTTAATTAAAATCAGATTAAGCATTACTATATGAAATGCTATATTCATTAGGATAGATATCTGTTTTTTTAAATATATAAAAATCAAATAACATTCATGTAAACCTATGATAAAATGTAATCAACGTGCATTGCATTATAAAGTCTATATATGAATACAAATGAAATAGATTGATATGAAACTATCCATCATTCATTGAATTTTTGTGTGTACGAATAATTATCATGAAAAATGGAGATTCATTATGAAACAGATATTTTCCTTTAACAGCAGTCATCCAATCCTTAAAAGTTTCATTATTACGTTGTTGTTTTTACTGATCGTAAGTATTGGAGGTGCGATATCCTCAATCGCTGGAATCAGCAGTAATATCACCCTGTTTATAGCATATTTCATCCTATCCTTAACACTAGCGATTCTGATCAATAGAAAGAGAAATTGGGGATATTATGGGTTTGATTTCACTTCTCGAAAACTCAGTGAATACTTTATCTATATCCCATTATTTATCATGGCAGTTGCTCCGTTAGTGGTTGGTTTTTCATCAACGTTGACATGGATTGATGTCGTCTATTTTATATTTTTCATGGCGATGGTTGCTTTTGTAGAAGAAATGATTTTTCGAGGAATCATCTTAAAACTTCTCCAGAAGAAAAGTCATTGGATCGCTATATTGGGATCGAGTTTATTATTCTCAGTGCCTCATATTTTAAACGCATTAAATGGCAAAGAGATAAGTCAAACTCTATTCCAAATCTCTTTTGCTCTTTTGTTAGGAATCATTTTAGCGATGCTTATCGTAAAAACAAATCGTATTTTGCCATTGATTATTTATCATTTAATCAATAACACGTTGAGTTCCATAACAAGTACAAATGTTGATGCTTCAACTAATCTAATTTTAAACATTGTTGTCTTATCTATAGGGCTTATCTACATGATTTATCTATTTTTCTCAATAAAAAAAGTATTAAGTGATTATGTATTTAAATGGTTGAAAAAATTCATAATCATACAATGCAATAATCAACACGTATTCATCACGATGTTTGATAATCCATGGAATTGAGTGCACTCAATTCCATTTTTATATGATTCATCATTAATGATATAATGGCACTGAAGATATAGAGGTAAAATAGGATGAATGAATCTTTAATCTATCAAGACATATGCAAAAGAATCCATAAGAAACGAGCACTATGGTTTGAACCAAGTGATTCATGTCTAAAGGAAATCAGTGATCATATTTCAAGTTCATCTAAAGACATGGTCATTGAATGGAGTTTATTGCAAGTCAAAAGAATCATCGACACTCTTAAGAAAAAATACCCTGAAGAAGATCGAGCAATCCTTGCTTATGAGAGTGTTATACAATGGCTTCATAAAGAGATAAAGATGCCAACAGCAAAACGTGCGATATTAGAATGTCATGCAGTTGTCAAAGATATCACATCACCATCAGACAAGGCTCTATTTCATGCAGTAGCTCAAGGTTTATCGAGCATTCATGTAAAAACACATGCCTTGGGTATACCCATTTATGAGCTCACTTCAATCGCAAGATTTCACATCGATGATTTTGAGCATTACGTCAATCAAAAAATCAAAGAATACCTCGATGCGTTTGACTATATACAATCAAAGAACCCACGCTGATCAATCTTCTTACTTATACATAGTGTAAAATCAAAGACTATCCATGTTAAAATAGTTTTGATGAATGGTGTTTTTATAACAGATAATTCATCAAAGAGGTATCATCATGAAGCCAATCATTCGACAAATGAATGAAAATGATGTCAAACAATATCGTCTGTTAAGATTAGAGGCTCTTAAAAATCATCCTGAAGCATTTGCTTCAAGTTACGAAGAGGAAATCTTATATGATGAGTCCATCTACGTCCAGCGTCTAAAACAACAATCGACCTATTCCGTTGGAGCTTTTGATGGAGATGCCATGATAGGTATGGCAGTTTTTGTTCCTCAGTCAAGGACAAAAATTTCTCATATGGCAGACATTTTTTCTGTTTACGTGTCTCCTTTATATCGAAAGCACAATCTAGGATATCTTATGATTCAAACCATCATCAATCATGCAAAACAACTCGGTTTTATTGAACAGATTAAACTGTCTGTCACTTCAACGAATCTGGATGCGATCAAACTCTACATGCGTTGTGGATTTGAAATCTATGGTACTGATCCCCATGTCATCAAAGTAGGGGATCGGTACTATGATTCCACACTCATGATTTTATACATAAAATAGGAGTCATCATGAAGTCTTTTATTCAAAACCTTATCCTTCGTCACGATTTGTATGATGCGGATGTCATCTGTTTTAAGCATGGTAACATCGTTGAACAACACACACTCTATCATCCAGATGTTCCTCATACATATGCATCAGATACGATGGTTCGCATCGCCTCAATTTCGAAGCTTTTTGTTGCAGTAGCTATCATGCAACTTCAAGAAAAAGGAAAAATTGATATTCATGATCCTTTAGAAACGTATCTTCCCTTTATCATAAGACATCCATCTTTTCAAAATGATGTGATCACGATAAAAATGCTTCTTACGCATACAGCTTCACTCACCGATACCGATAAACTTTATGTTTCTTATGGAGAAAATCTTAAAGAATTCTTTGACCCTAATGGAAAATACTATTCAGATTCCATGTTTTTATCATATGATCAAAAACCCGTTAAACCAGGTACTACTTATCACTACTACAATACAGGATTTCAATTATTAGCAAGCATCATTGAAATTGTCTCTGGAAAACGATTTGATCATTATATTCGAACACACATCTTGGATCCTTTAGCTATCAAAGGGACATTTAACCCAAGTGAACAAACATATCACAGGATGATCAAGCCCACATTTCGAAAAAACGATGGTCGATGGGAATCCCAAGTAGATGATTCACTGCCACTTCATAACTATGAGAATTATGTACTTGGTACCAATGGCTCTTTATTTTCACCACAGGGTGGATTGAGAACCAATGCGACTGAACTAAGCAAGTTTATGAAATTTTTGATGTCTGGAAATGATCAAGTATTGCATAAAATGACCATCAATGAAATGATCAAAGTTCATTTTCCTGTGAATAAAAACAATTCAGCAGATCAATTTTGCCGCAATAATGGTCTTGGATTCAATGTCATCACAGAAGGCTATTTCAATCGGCCAATATGGGAGATGCCATATCGTTTGGTTGGACATTGTGGTATTGCATACGGATGCTTAGGGGTATTTTTTTACGACCCCATTCAGCATAATGGACTCATTTTTATTACACGAGGACACGGAAAACCCATTGAAACTTACCACGGTCATTATTCGGAATATTTTAATTTTCAAGAAGAGATGTTTACCTACGTGGACCAACACATTTGGAGGGCATTATGAAATCACTCTCAAAAGATGATCAAACCATGTATTTTGCACAGATTCCTATCTTATCCTTGGTGAAGAAGTATCAAACACCACTATTTCTTTATGATCAAGATGCCATTGAAGAACGGATTCATTCACTTAAAGAAATCTCTAAACTCAATGATCATTTGACCATTTATTATGCTTCAAAAGCATTCTTAACGCTTGCGATGGCACATATCATCAAAGAAAACAATCTTTTCATTGATGTAGCTAGTCGTGGTGAACTCTTCATTGCACTCAAAGGTGGAATTGATCCGACACATGTTCTATTTCATGGTAATAACAAAACAATTCCAGATATAATCTACGCAATAGAACAGGGTGTTAGAAAATTCGTTGTGGATAATTTGCAAGAACTTCAATTTTTGAAAGGGTATACCAACGAAAAACGGATTACACTTGAGATTCTCATACGCGTGATCCCTAAGATTCAAGATATCAAGACGCACAAGAATATTACGACAGGTCATCATCAATCAAAATTCGGCATCGATTTGGATCATTGGTTGGATGTGATGATCTCTATCCTTTCAGAAGCAAAATATGTATCATTCATGGGATTTCATTTTCATATAGGTTCCCAACTGATGACGAATGCTTATCATTTGAAAGCGATTGATTATGTTTTTAAGTATATAAAAATACTTAAAGATACCCATCATATTGACGTGAAAGAACTTAATCTTGGTGGTGGATTTGGAATTAAGTATACCGAGGATGATCACCCGATGACGATTCAAGACTTTATGGAACCCATTATAAAAAAAATCCAGAGTATATCGAATGACATGAATTTGATCCATCCACACCTCAGCATTGAACCTGGAAGGTATATCGTTGGAGGGACAGCGCTCATCTTATATACTGTAGGAATCATAAAAGAAGGCATGCCATATCCATTGGTTGCAATCAATGGAGGTATGACAGAAAATTTAAGAGTCGCTTTATACCAAGCCAAGTATCAAGCCATTCTCATCGATCGCAACGAAAATCCCTGTGAAACGTATACCATTGTCGGTCAAGCATGTGAATCCACGGATCTCATGATAGAAAAAGCGCATCTTCCAAAGCTTATCGCCGGAGATACGATTGCATTTCTAAATGCTGGAGCTTATGAACATTCCCTTGCAAACAATTTTAACAAGACATTAAAACCAGCAGTTGTAATGATTGACAAAGGTAAAGACCGTCTGATCCAAGAAAGAGAAGTAATTGAAGATCTCATCAAAAGAGATCATGTATAAAAATAGAAAAGAGGAATATGTATGTCTAAGATTCATATGAAGAAAGTCACAGATAAAAATTTTGATGATGTCATCCGGATGTCTGACACATTGACCGATTACCAAAAACAATGTGTTGCCCCCAATGCCATTTCCATCGCACAAGCTTATATCAACTACAAAAGAGCTTGGCCAAGAGTCATTACTTTAGGAAATAAACCTATAGGGTTTGTGATGATTGCCTTATGGGATGATGACATCCCTGTTGAAGATCGCCCCGCCTATTTTTTATGGCGCTTCATGATGTCAAAAGATTATCAACAAAAAGGTTATGGAAGACAGGTCTTAGATCAAATCGTTGAGAAATGCAAAATCGATGGAATTAAGATGCTTTACACATCGTGTCATACGGAAGGCGAACAACCGTATAAATTCTACACGAAATATGGTTTTCTAGATACCGGTATTGTCGATGGTGGCGAATCGATATTAAAAATGCATATCCAATAAAGTAAAAGGATTTCCAATCGTCTGACTGGGAATCCTTTTTTTATTATAATTTTTCGAGATGATCTAAGAATGCTTCAATTGGTTGATTACCAAGAAGTTCATACTGTTCATTGATGACAATCTTAGGTACGCCAGAAACATTGTATTGTTCAGATAATTCATAGAAGGTTTGTGCTTCAATCATTTCACCTTCAATGTTGGAGTTGAGCATTGCTAAACGATGGGCAGATGAGACAGCTCCTGGGCAATGAGGGCAACTCAAGGTGACAAAAACTTTAATATTTACGGGTTTCGCAATTTTCTTAATGCGTTCAACCGTCTTTTGATCAAAACCAAAATCCACTCCAGACATATCGATGATCGCTGTTAAAAATGAATTGATTTCATGCCCGGCGGGAATACCATTAAATTTAACGCCACGATAGTTTCCTTCGTGATCAAGCATGACAAAACTTGGGGTTAAAGTGATATCATACTTATCTGCATCTTCAAGATCTGTTGAAAGATCTTTTTCAACAAAAGAGAGTTTATCGCTTAATTCAGCGATTTCTGACAGTAATTGTCTGGTTTCAGTACATGTGTCACAAGGACTTTCTTGTGTGAAAAGAACAAGGGTGACATGTTCTTTCATGGGTGATAAAAATTGTTTGATCTGATTTTGTAATTCTAAATTGAGTAGTCTTTCCATGATTAAGCTCCTCGTATAATATGTAGTGTAGATTTGGGATCAAGCCCAGCTACATATTGTTATTTATAAGATTGAAGTCCTAGTGTTATAATCAAGTCAAGA
>QZKD01000015.1 GCA_003605085.1 Acholeplasma sp.
GAAGAAGGTTTAACTACCTATTCATTTGCTGCAAACCGTTATTTATATTTAAATACGTTCGCACCATCTGAAAGCACGAAGACAACCGCAGCTGCATGGTATGCAGACGGTGTCCAAGCGATTCATGCTGCAGCCGGCGGTGCTGGTAACTCAGTCATGGCAGCTGCTCAAGAAACCACAGGTAAGTGGGTTGTTGGCGTTGACGTTGACCAATCGAACCTTTCTGACAAAGTCGTCACTTCAGCTATGAAGGGCTTAGCAGTCTCCGTTCAAACCGCGTTAACTGACTACTATGCAGGTAATTTTGACGGTGGTCAATCCATTACATTAGGCGTTGCTGAAAATGCAGTCGGTCTACCAACCGAAACCGCTTCATGGCGTTTTGTAAACTTCACTGTTGCTGAATATAACACCATCCGTACCGCAGTTGGTAATGGTACTGTTGATGTTCCAACCGATGAAGCAACCTTTGTTGCATTCTTAACTGCACTCGGTTACACACCAAGCCAAGCATTGCTTGACACCATTTGGCCATAATATTTAACGATTAACACCATGGATAGATCAAGGGGAAAGCACACACTTTCCCCTTATTTATCATCAAAGGAGAAAACATATGACCTATAAAGTAGAAATGAAGAATATCACGAAGATATTTGGGTCTTTAGTCGCCAATGACGATGTGACCCTACAGGTCAAAAAAGGGGAAATTCATGCTTTACTCGGTGAAAATGGCGCTGGAAAATCGACATTGATGTCGGTTTTATTTGGACTCTATCAACCTGAGCAAGGCGAAATTTTTATCGATGGAAAACAAGTATTGATCCAAAATCCGAATGATGCGAATCGTTTAGGCATTGGGATGGTTCATCAACATTTTAAACTGGTGGATACATTTACTGTCTTAGACAACATCATTTTAGGTGCTGAAGAAACAAAAAATGGGATCATTCAATATGATCATGCCATTAAAAAATTAGAAAATTTGATTTCGATGTATAAGCTGCATGTTGACATCAATGCGTATATTAAAGATATTACTGTCGGTCAACAACAGCGAGTTGAAATCCTTAAAATGCTTTATCGCGATGCAGATATTTTAATTTTTGATGAACCTACCGCTGTGCTTACCCCACAAGAGATTCATGAATTGATGAATATTATGCGTGGCTTTGCTAAAGAAGGCAAGACGATTGTCGTCATTACACATAAATTAAACGAAATTAAGGCTGTTGCTGATGTTTGTACCGTCTTAAGACGTGGGAAAAAGATTGGGACTGTGGATGTGAAATCAACTTCGATTGAACAACTTGCCGAAATGATGGTAGGTCGCGAAGTTTTATTCTCAATCGATAAACCCGAAGTCACACGAGGTGAACCCATTTTTGAAGTGAGCCACTTAAATGTAAGTGGTCATGCCAAACATTCTGTCAAAGATGTCAGTTTTACGGTTCACCGTGGTGAAATCTTAGGGATTGCAGGGATTGATGGCAATGGACAGACCGAACTCATTCATGCACTGACAGGACTGAAACCTGTGCTCTCTGGGCATGTGACAATTCAAGGACAAGATATCACCCATTCCAATATCAGAAAGAAATACCAAAAAGGGATGTCACATATCCCTGAAGACCGTCAAAAACATGGCGTCGTCATGGATTTTGACTTACAGAGTAATCTTATTTTACAAAACTATTATCAACCGCGTTTTCAAAAACATGCGTTCTTACGTTTTGATGTCATTAACGAGCATGCAGAAGAACTGATCAACCGCTTTGATATCAGAAGTGAACGCGGTGCGAAGACTATTGTTCGTCAGATGAGTGGTGGTAACCAACAAAAAGCCATCTTAGGTCGTGAAATCAGTCGTGAACACGAAGTGCTTATCGCAGTTCAACCGACACGTGGACTTGATGTTGGGGCGATTGAATACATCCATGCTCAACTTATTTCTGAGCGAAACAATCAAAAAGCTGTACTTTTGATCTCCTTAGAACTCGATGAAATCATGAATCTATCCGACCGAATTCTCGTGATGTATGAAGGTGAAATCGTAGGAGAACTTGATCCTAAGAAGACAACAGCCAATGAATTAGGTCTTTATATGTCTGGGGCAAAGAGAGGTTAATCTATGAAAGAAAATACGATAATCACCAAGATCACTGAGTTCTTCAAACGATTACCCAAACTCATCCTTAAAGGACTCGTGAAAGCATTTAATGTCTCCAAACCCAGTTTAATCTCGATCGGTGTTGGATTACTTATTGGATTTATCATTATGTTATTCTTTGATGCAGGGGATGCATTTCCTGCATTAGGAACCTTATTGATCGGTGGTTTTAATGGTGGGCTGCGTGGCATTGGGAATACTCTTTATCAAGCAGCACCTATCATCCTCACAGGTTTAGCGGTTGCGTTTGCCTTCCGTACTGGGCTCTTTAATATCGGTGCTTCAGGACAGATGATGATGGGTGCCTATGTCGCCATTCACATCGGTGTCCTATGGCAACTTCCCGCTGGAATTCACTGGATCGTGGGATTCTTAGCAGGAATGCTCGCAGGAGCTATTTGGGGATTCATCCCAGGTATTCTCAAAGCGTTATCCAATGTCAATGAGGTTATCACCTCAATTATGATGAACTATATTGCAGGAAATTTGCTCATCATCTTCATTATGGGAAATGTGTTTAATTCCAATTATTCACGTTCCTTAAACATTCAAAAATCCGCTGAACTTCCCTTATTAACCTCTGTTTTCCCCGGTTCAACCGCCAATATTGGGATATTCATCGCGATTGCTGTCGTCATTATTGCCCATATCATCTTGCATAAGACCACTCTAGGATTCCAATTGAGAGCCTCTGGATTCTCAATGCCTGGTTCTAAGTATGCTGGTATGAACACTAAAGCGAATGTTATTACAGCGATGACGTTATCTGGATCATTTGCCGGTATGGCAGGTGCGATTGCTTTCTTAGTCGTGGGTAAAAACATCGGGACAGCCTTTGAAATTTTCCCTCAAGGATTTGATGGAATCTCCGTTGCTCTCCTTGGCTTAGGAGAACCTGTCGGTGCTCTGTTTGCTGGATTATTCTTATCCAACATGCGCATGGGAGGATTCTACATGCAGCGCTACAGTTTCGTCCCTCAAATAATCGATATGATCATCGCGGTCATCATCTATGTCACGGCGATTTCGGCTTCCTTACAAATTATCTTCAAACGCTATGGTAAAGACTTTAAAGCTTGGCGTCTTTCAAGAAAAGAAAAGAAGGGGGAGGTATAAGTCATGGATCTTCTCTATCTAATCATTCAAAATACGTACATCAGTATGACCGTTTTACTGATTGTCGCGTTAGGTGGACTCCTCGCTGAACGAAGTGGGGTCACGAATATTGCCCTTGAAGGGATCATGATTTTAGGTGCTTTCTTAGGTGTTTGGGCAATTCATGGACTTGAAATTATGCCTTATACACCTGTAACACGACTTGTAGTTCTCATCGTGATGGTCGTCTTAGTCCTCTTTATCTTATTTGTCATCAATTTTGGATTATTCAAACTCGGCATAAAAAATTATGGCTTAGGTAAATTAAAACTTGGTAAACATGAGAATAAGGTATTCTACGGGATCAACTTAGTCATCGCCATCATCGTTGGCATTTTGCTTCAACAAATCATCATTCAAAATGCAATTCCTAAACAGATGATTTTAGTTATGGGAATCGTCATTGGCGGTATCGTGGGTGGATTATATGCGATGATTCATGCGCATGCATCGATCTACATGAAAGCAGATCAGATCATCTCTGCAACTGCGTTAAACTTATTCGCACCTGCATTTGCCATCTTTACCGCACGCTTTATTCAAAGAGGACAACAAATTCCTTTTAATTCGAGTTTCATGATTCAAAAGGTTCCTGTTCTTGGGGATATCCCTGTCATTGGTGATTTATTCTTTACCCGTGTGTTCTTAAGTTTTTATATCGGCTTAGCTTTACTCGCATTGATCTGGCTGATTGTCTATAAATCCAAATTTGGTTTAAGACTTAGAGCCTGTGGTGAAAATCCGCATGCAGCAGATTCACTAGGAATCAATATTTATAAGCTTCGCTTTAAAGCTGTGACGTTATCGGGTGTATTCGCTGGTATGGGAGGGGTCATCTTCGTCATCTCGACTTCAACCGAGTTTAATGTCACCGTTGCTGGATTTGGGTTCTTAGCGATTGCAGTACTCATCTTTGGTAATTGGCGTCCTTCTGGAATCATCTTCGCCGCCTTATTCTTTGGCTTCATGAAGACCTTGGCTGCATCCTATACGACGATTCCATTTTTGGATAATTTGGGTCTTCAAAAGGAATATTATGAACTCATTCCTTATATTGCAACCATCATTATCCTAGCCTTTTTCTCCAAAAATTCCCGTGCTCCCAAAGCGCTTGGACAGATCTACGATCAAGGAAAACGTTAAATATGACCAAAACCTTCACACCTTGTGGAGGTTTTGTTTCATGGATGACAAAAATGAGCGAAAGTCATGATTTTTATGTGATTTCAAAACGATTTTTATTGACTTTTCGGCTTAACTACGTTAAAATACTTGTGTTGTACCACATAGAACAGGTCATAAATGCCATAGGCTACCTCAGTAGTGTGTCTTCAAGTCAAAATAAAAGGAGGTTAGCAACATGTATGCAGTTATCGTAACAGGCGGTAAGCAAGTAAGAGTCACTGAAGGTCAAGAAATCTACGTTGAAAAACTAGAAGTCGAAGCTGGTGAAACGTACACATTTACCGATGTACTCATGCTCGGTGGTGAACAAACCATTATCGGTACACCGAATGTTGAGGGTGCGAAAGTCGTTGCCAAAGTACTTAAACACGGACGTGGTCCCAAAATCATCGTCTTCAAGTACAAGGTCAGAAAGAACTATCGCCGTAAACAAGGTCATCGCCAATCATACACCAAGTTAGTGATCGAATCGATCCACGCGTAATATGATTACCGCGAAGTACCAAATCAAAGACGGTTTGATTCAAAAGATCACCGTCAGTGGACATGCCCACTATAAAAAAGCAGGTCAAGATATCGTATGTGCCGCTGTCTCAGCTGCCACGCTCGTGACCGCGAATGCCATTGAGCATTTAGGCTTAAATCAATTCGTTGATTTAGCTGTTGATGATGGATATTTCAAGATTGAGCTTAAAGAAGAAAATCAAACGATCCAAGCTCTATTCGAAAACTTGAAATATACGTTAACTGATTTTGAAAAACAATACCCAAAATATATGAAAAACCAAAAGGAGGGATAACCATGTTGAAATTAAACATTCAGTTATTCGCATCGAAAAAAGGTACAGGTTCATCTCGTAACGGTCGCGACTCCCACTCTAAACGTCTTGGTATGAAATTATCCGATGGTCAACTTGCGAAAGCAGGAGCAATCATCTACCGCCAACGCGGAACAAAAATTCACCCAGGCACAAATGTTGGACGTGGTGCCGATGATACATTGTTTGCGACAGTCACAGGAACTGTGAAGTACGAAAGACTCGGAAGAGACCGCACACAAGTTTCCGTCTACGAAGGATAACCTCGTTATCCTTTTTTTCTTCAAGAAAGAGGCTAAAAAATACTATGTTTGTTGATGAAATTACCGTTGAAGTATATGGTGGAAAAGGTGGCGATGGTGTCGCTATTTTTCGCCGTGAAAAATATGTAGAGTACGGAGGTCCATGGGGTGGTAATGGAGGGAACGGTGGTTCTGTAATCTTCGTAGGAGATGAAGGTAAATCAACCTTGATCGATCTGCGCTACATGAGACATATCAAAGCAAAACCCGGTGAACGCGGGATGACCAAAGGGATGCATGGAGCCAGTGCGAAGCATACGTATGTCAAAGTCCCCCTAGGCACAATTGTGTATACCGAAGATAAATCGTTTAAAATCGGGGAAATTACCAAGCAAGGTGAAGAACTGATCGTCGCTCAAGGTGGTAAAGGAGGACGAGGAAATATCGCGTTTGCGACCCACAGAAATCCAGCGCCTGACTATGCTGAAAACGGGGATCCTGGCGTTTACCGCAAGATCAGAGTTGAACTTAAAGTTTTAGCCGATGTCGGATTAATCGGATATCCATCGGTCGGTAAATCGACGATTTTATCCGTTGTTTCCAATGCGAGACCAAAAATTGCTGACTATCCTTTTACGACACTTCACCCACAACTTGGGATGGTTCAAGTCAAAGAAGAATCGTTTGTCTTAGCGGATCTACCTGGTTTGATTGAAGATGCCCACCAAGGCTTAGGACTAGGCATTCGTTTCTTAAAGCATATTGAGCGCTGCCGTATTTTCTTGCATGTCGTGGATTTGACCCGAGATGATCCTTATCAAGATTATCTAAAGATCAATCATGAACTCAAGATGTATGATGAAGAACTTTTAGAACGTCCTCAGATCGTCGTTGCGAATAAATCGGATATGCCAGGCAATGAAGAAAAATATGAATTCTTGAAAACGCATATCCAAGCACCTTTAATCGCGATTTCTGCCCATCAGAGAAAAGAAGTTGATCAACTTCTCTATATGACATTAGATGCCCTTAAAACAGCACCTAAAGTTTTTGAAAAGACACCTGATTTCATTAAAAATTATATCTTTGAAGATGATGAACCTGCCTTTATTCTTCATAGAGCAGAAGATGGTGCTTTCGAACTGACGGGTGCGAAACTTAAACTCATCTTCGATCGGACCGATTTTACCAAAGATGAAGGCGTCAAACGCTTTGCTAGACAATTAAGAAGTTTAGGTGTTGATGAAGCCTTGCGCAAAGAAGGTGCGAAACATCATGACACCGTGCGTATCTTCACCTATGAATTTGAATTTATCGAATAAGATGCTAGTTCACTTAGCATCTTTTCTTTTTATAAATAAAAAAACTAGGACAAATGTCCTAGTTTAAGTGTAGCATGCGCATCTTTGAATAATGGGATTTTCTTAAAAGGCGTAACTCTTTACTGAGTTCTCCATTCTGATCATTTCTGGTTTGATGCGTAAACCGGTTGACATGCACGATGATATTTTTAAGTTCTGCTTCACGTTTTTTGTTCATCCGTTTGACGGTCATCCGTTCGCTTAATAAACGCGATTGATAGTTTTCTGTGGATTTTGTCATCTCTGAGTCATAATGCGTGGCTTTTTGTTTGAGTGCAACCTGATATTTATCATAGGCTTGTTGGTATTTAAGGATAATCGCTTGATTTTTATTGGTCATCGATTCATCGGTGGATTGAAAGGACTTGGTTGCATTTTGTGTCGCTTGATCGATCGTGTATGTCTGTTTATCAAAGAGATTTTTCATTTCTGTGAGTTTGACCTGATGATCGCTTTGATATTGTTGCGCAATGGAGAGTTGATTTTCATTGAGCATCCGCAGTTCAACTTCATTTTTACGTCTGTTATCAGTGATCTTATCTTCAAGATTTTTTAAAACATTTTGTTCGATCGACAAGGTTTTACGATAAGAGAGTTCTTCAAGCTCTTGTTTTTTCTGATGTTTAACCTTGAGTGTCTTGATTTGGTGATGATCACTGATCACTTTCTTTTGATGATCATTATCGATATCTTTAAGTTGCTTGGTGTAACTTTGATGAAGACTTCTGATCAAAGCGAGCGTGGATTGCTTAAAGCCTAGGGTGAGTTGTGATTGCTCATTTTTTTCTTTCATGTAGAAACTAAGCATCACATTCATCAGTCGTTGGTGAAGTAAAGTGAGTTGTGTTTCATGATGATGAAGCGCAGTATTGAGCTTTTTCATTTCAATTTCTAGGAAGGCTTCGGTGACATACACTTCTTGATAAAGCGCTTGATAGAAGGTTTTTAGCGCTTCATATCGCTTGGTGATCACTTGGGTCATCTTTTCATAAATCTGCTTATTTAAGCCAAGATAGCGGTAGAAGACACCTGCTTCATCACGCTTTTTATCGGCGAGTGAGGTCTCTTCCTCTTTTTGATGTTTCTTGATCTTTTCAATTTCAAGCTCAAGCGGTGTGATCTGCTGATGTTTTTGATCAATCTGTTTTTCGATTCGAGAAATCTGTTGCTTGATCCGTTTGATCTCATGCTCATGGTTGGAAACAAGTTTCTGATTTTCCTTCAAATCATGATGCTTCGTCCCGTGAGTTTTTTCAATTTTAATTGAAACAGTAATCTTATCCAGTTGGTTGATAAAGAGATGATGACGTTCAAGTTCTGTTTGATTCGCAAAAAATTGTTCTTCAAGTGATTTGATATCTGCTTCAATCGCCTGTTTCTTTTCAAGAATTTTTTGTAGTTCTGCATCAAAGGTATTCATCATATCCTCATGTTTGAGCATATATTTATACCCGGTGAGATCTTCAATTTTCTTTACATAGAATGCATGATCTTCGGCTTGAAAGATTTCTAATAGATTCATATTCGTTTCAATGAATGTCATCGATTTATCAATCAAAAGAAGAAGGAATCCCTTAAAGACTTCAGGATGACTGGGAAGTTTATAAAGATCGATGACGTGATTCATGAATGTCTGGTCGTGGTGATGGTATAACCAAAGGGCATCCATGAGACATTCTGTGGTGAGTTGGTTATGTTCGAGTTCATTTTGATATGTCTTTAAGAGTCGTGTGGCTTTCTCATTACTCATGCGCTGCTGATGTTTATATCTGGCTTCACTGATGACAAATTCACGTTTGACTTCTTCGAGAAGTGCTTCAAGTTTGATGACATCGAGCGTTTTCTTATTTTCTAGATAGAGTACTTCACGTTCATGATCAAGTTCATTGATTTGAAGCTGTAAATCATGCTTGATCAAGGCTTCTTGTTTCGTAAAAAGTGCATGGGAAAGTTCCACTCTTAAGTCTTGTTCCTGTAAAATAAAGTCGCGTTTGACTTTTTCTTTTTCAAGTTCAAGTTGGGTGGTCGCGTTTAATACTTTTAAATCAGCATCATACGTCGTTTTTAAAATATCTTTTTGATATTGAATGTTGAGGAGTTCTTTCTTGTATTCACTTTCATCATGAATTTCTTTGAGTTTAAACGAAGCCACGGCCATATGGGCATCATTGGCCAGAAGATTGAGTTCTCTTTCTTGGATGGATGCTCCAATCATGAGTTGATATTCAAGGGATAAAAGATCCTTATTATGTTGCATAAGAATCAGATCTTTCTTATATTGATAGGTTTGGATTTCAGAAGATTTTTGTAGTTCTGAAACACCTAAATTATGGTTAAAATTGAGATCTATTTTGGCGAAATCTTGTTTTTTCTCATAATCAAAAAGCACCTTTTTTAAACGCCATTCATTGATTTCTTTTAAGTGTTTTTGATCGAGATCATAGAGTCGTTTTTGTGTTTCTTTTTTCTTTAATTGGATATCTTTATTCGTTCTTATAATCTGCTTGTTGAGATCTGAATCAAATTGATTCATCATCGAGGTCAATTCGCGATTCTTTTTATCCTGTTCTTTTTCAGACTCTAAGGATTTAATCTCATCACGGATTTCTCGTGCTTTGATGAGTTTTTCACGTTGCGTGGTTTCACGATACGCAGAAAGTTTGGAATTCAGTAGCGTAATGGCTTCATTACCATCATGAATAATGCGTTCTTTTTTGATTTCATAATCTCTTTTTTGAACGTCAAAAATGACGTTTAAAGAAGACATTTTTTCCGTATAGTTTTGGAGTGCTTTACGCTGTGCTTCCGCATAATTCGCTTTCAAATCAAGGATGGCTTTTTCGATCGGATCCATTTTATCTTGATGATCCTTATCGAGCTCAAGAATGATCTGTTGATAACGTTTTTTGAGTTCATTAATCTTTTTATTGAGAATAATCGATAATTGTGAATAGGTGTTTTTTATGAGTAAATAGGAATCATCATTATCTTTGCTGACATTAAATGTCATCTGTTTATTTTCATCTTTGATCGCTTGATACACGTGATGGATTTTTTCTTCTTTGAGGGCAAGTTCAGCCATATCCTCATCAAAGTTTTTACCATAAATCTTTATGGAATCTTTTTGTTCAATGTCAATTGCCTGAGAAGCTTCCTGGTAGATGCGTCTAACTTCATTCATCACCTTTTGGATTTGAGCAAGTTCACGCTTTAATGCTTGATCAGCCTTACTGATCTTTTCCTTAGCATCCAAATTAACTTGAATCATTCTTTCATCGATGCCATCGAGTTGTGCTTTAAGGTTTAAGTTAAGGTCATGCGTTTGCTGAAGCTTAATCTTTTGATTTTTTTCGACTTCTTGGTGATTCTTTTCCACTAAAAGATTTAAAGAACGATGAAAATTTTCAAGGTTTTCAGCGTAGTTTTTATTGATCGCTAGAGACTCCTTAACAAAATCCTCTTCAGAACCTTCATGTTTCTTCTTGATTTTTTGTAATTCAGGATTCATAGAACGCAAAAGAGCAGCCAATGATTTTTGAATTGGCTGATATTTTTTATCGACGGACAAGAGTTGTTTAAATTCGGCATCCAAGGACTTTATATAGTCCAGTTTTATCATGTCTATCACGTCCTAAAATTATTATAACATAATCAGGGTGCTGAATTAAAAAAGCCCCATAAATTATGTTATAATAGAATGTAAAGAATATAAGTAGGGTGAACATATGTACGCATACATCGAAGGTATCATCACAGAAATTAAACCAAGTTATGTCGTGATTGAAGCTTACAGCGTAGGCTATTTAATTATAGTCCCCAATCCCTATAGCTATCATGTGGGCGAAAATTTAAGAGTGTATACCCATCATTATGTTAGAGAAGACATCAACCATCTCTATGGATTTCGTAGTCTTGCCTCCAAAGAGCTCTTCATTAAACTCATTGGTGTCTCAGGAATTGGTCCTAAAAGTGCCTTGTCACTCTTAGCGACCGATCAAATCAACGATATTATTCTAGCGATTGAAGAAGGAAACGTCAAGCATCTCACCAAATTTCCCGGTATTGGTATCAAGAGTGCACAACAAATCATTTTAGATCTTAAAGGAAAACTCGTGGATGCAGAAGAAGAACTTCTACCGACGCATAGTAATGATGTGGAAGATGCGCTTCACGCACTTGGCTATAGTAGTACAGAAATCCGCAAGGTCATGAAGAAGCTTGATCAAGATCAAACGGTTGAAGTCATGATCAAACAAGCCTTACAACTCTTAATCAAATAGGTGACATCGATGGACAAAGAGCGAATCATTACCGCGATGTCCCTCAAAGAAGATGAAGATCAAACGTTGCGTCCGCAGACACTTGATCAGTATATCGGGCAAGACGATATCAAAGAAATGCTCGATGTCTATATCAAAGCTGCGCTTAAAAGAAAAGAAGCGCTCGATCACATTCTTCTTTACGGACCTCCAGGTTTAGGAAAAACAACGTTAGCACAAATCATCGCTAATGAACTTGGCGTACAAATAAAAATCACTTCCGGACCCGCAATCGAACGCAGTGGCGATCTTGCGGCTGTTTTGAGTTCATTAAATCCAGGAGATGTTTTATTTATCGATGAAATCCATCGACTTCCACGCTTTGTTGAAGAAGTCTTATATGCAGCGATGGAGGATTATGTTTTGGATATCGTGATTGGAAAAGATCATGATTCACGTTCGATTCGCATTGACTTACCTCCCTTTACTCTGATTGGTGCCACGACACGTTTTGGTGACTTATCCGCTCCATTAAGAGATCGTTTTGGGGTTGTTATGCGGCTATCTTATTATGGTGTGGATGATTTGAAGAAGATTGTCGAGAGAACCTCTCGCGTCTACCAAAATCCCATTACTGCTGATGCAGTGATCTCATTAGCCAAGCGGAGTAGAGGAACACCAAGAATCGCGAATCGTCTTTTTAGACGTGTCAGAGATTTCGCAGAAATCATCGGGGATGGCAATATCACTGACCATATTACCAATCATGCTTTAACAAAATTAGGGATTGATCATAATGGTTTAGATCATACCGATTATCGTTATCTAAGAACCATTATCGAAAAATTTGGTGGTGGACCCGTAGGTATCGAATCGATCTCTGCATCGATTAGTGAAGAGATCACGACCGTCGAAGATGTGTATGAACCCTATTTACTTATGGAAGGTTATATCAAGCGAACCTCACGAGGAAGAGTTGCGACTCACAAAGCCTATGAAACTTTAGGCATTAAATACTATAAAGGATTATTTGATGATGAAATTAAGTGATTTTGACTTTCATTTACCCAAAGATAGGATTGCACAGCATCCTTCAGATAAACGCGATCACTCAAGATTGCTTATCTTAGATAAAACATCGAAAACAATGAAGCATCAGATGTTTTATGATATTTACGATGAACTTAGCGAAGATGATGTCCTGGTCATCAATGATACCAAAGTGATTCCTGCGCGTCTTTTAGGCATCAAAGAAAAAACGGATGCGACAATTGAAGTGCTCTTATTAAAAGAGACTTCTCCTCATCATTGGGAAGCGATGACCAAACCCGCAAGACGTGTTAAAATTGGAACCAAAATTCACTTTTCTGATCTCCTTGTGGCAGAGTGTGTGGAAGAAAAGGAAGAAGGCTTACGCATCTTTAAAATGCATTATGAAGGGCTTTTTATCGAAGTTTTAGAACGTCTTGGCAGCATGCCACTCCCTCCATATATCACAGAAAAGCTTTTTGAAAAGGATCGTTATCAAACCGTCTATGCCAAAGATCCAGGAAGTGCTGCTGCACCGACAGCAGGTCTTCATTTCACCAAGGAATTATTAATAAAAATTCAAACCAAAGGGGTAGAGATTATCCCGATTACACTTCATGTCGGTCTAGGAACATTTAAACCTGTACAAACAGAAAACATCTTAGAACATCCGATGCATGAAGAGACATATACCATCTCAAAGGAAAGTGCGGATCGTCTTAACCAAGCAATGTTTCATGGAAAAAAGATTGTCTGCGTCGGAACCACCTCCATAAGGACACTGGAAAGCAATTACCAAAATGGATTTCATCCTGGAACTTTCGAAACTTCCATATTTATTTATCCAGGATATATCTTCAAGGTCGTAGATAAATTAATTACGAACTTCCATCTACCAAAATCGACATTGATTATGCTCGTGAGTGCTTTAGCTGGACGTGAATTCATCTTAGATGCTTATAAGATAGCAGTGGATAAAGGGTACCGGTTCTTTTCTTTTGGTGACGCAATGTTTATCAAATGATTGAAAAATGAGGAAAAAATCATTATAATGATTGTGGAGGAAAACAATGATCTATCTTTCGACAAATACATTTACCTTCTATCTCATAATAGGTCTTAGCCTATTCCTCGTTTTATCACTGGTTTTAACATTGATTCTTCTTAAGAAAAAAGAAGATAAGAAGTTGCCTGCACTTGATTTTGATTTGTTATTGTCAAGTTTAGGTGGGGTTGAAAACTTCAGTAACCCCAAAAGAGAACATCAACGCTTAAAAATCGTCATCGTTGATGTTAAGAAAATTAACGCAAATACATTAAAAACTTTGGGCATTCCAGCCTTTTTAAAAGGTAGAGAATTAACCTTACTCATTAAACATCATACGTCACATGTTCTTTCCTACCTAAGTGAAAGACAGAAAGAGGGACTCTAATGGAACAAAATTTCCACATCACTTCTGAATATGGTATTCACGCAAGACCAGCGACACGCTTAGTCAATCTTGCGATGTCCTTTCAATCGGATATCGATTTAACAGCCATGGGAAAAACCGTCAATCTTAAATCGATTATGGGTCTGATGTCCTTAGGAATTTATAAGGGTGAAACCATCAAGGTGCATATCAGTGGACCTGATGCAGAAAAAGCGATGATCTCGATTGCTGACTTCTTGATCACTGAAGGCCTAGGAAAAACAGTTTAACAACATAAAAGTGGTAGATTCTACCGCTTTTTATAGTTTAGGGGTGAATTTTTTTTGAGACAGCGTCACATCAAAAATGCAACTGAAGAGAATATGACTTTGATGGGTGTCCAGTTTGAGGTTAAGCGAGTCTTCCTCTCACCTGAGAGAAAAGTTCATGTCGAGATTGGTTCTGGTAAAGGACAATTCATCACGTCTCTTGCCAAAGATTATCCAGAGATTCAATTTGTCGCTATCGAAAAAGATATTGATGTGTGTTACCGCATCGCTGAAAAAAAAGTACTTTATGAACTTGATAACTTAACGATCATTAATTTGGATGCTGTGCATCTTGATATGCTCTTTGAACCCAAGAGTATTGATCAAATCTACTTAAACTTTTCAGACCCCTGGCCTAAGAAGAAGCACCAGAAAAGACGCTTAACTGCAAAATTTTATATCAGTGTTTACCAACGACTTCTCAAACCTGGGGGAATCATCCAATGTCGAACCGATCATTATGATTTCTTTATCGATAGTATGGATACCCTTGGTCAAGCTTTTCATCTCGAGAATGTTGATTTCAACTATCCTATCACACCCTATATGACCGAATATGAAGAAAAAAAACGTGCCTCTGGGCCGATCTATCAATTAAGGGGGACACTTAATCATGATTCGCCAACTTTATCTTGATCTATTTGATTTGCAAGCCACTTCTGGGTATGAAAAACCCGTCCAATCCTACATGAGATTATTCATGGAAAAGTTTCCTAAATATACGATCGTAACCGATCGTTTGGGATCCATTTTTGCTGTCAAAAAGCATCGTGATGAGAACGCACCCATTGTGATGGTCGCTGGTCATATGGATGAAGTGGGATTAATGGTTGTGGGTATTACCGATAAAGGTATGCTAAAACTCACCAATTTAGGTGGTTTGAATGGTGAAGTCTTTATCTCACAAGTGCTTTCTGTTCATACCAAAGAAGGTGTGATCAAAGGCGTGGTCGGTGCGATTCCACCTCATTTAAAGAAAGAACAACAATTATCGATCAGTGATCTCATCTTAGATATTGGCGCATCATCGAAAGAAGAAGCCCTGCAATTCGGTGTTGCTTTAGGCGATATGGTCCTTTTTGACAATCCTTTTACTTATACGAAACATCCCCATCGTCTAATCGCTAAATCGATTGATAACCGCTATGGCTGTGGTTTAGCTTTAGAGGCCATCGAAGCCTTTCATGATCTCAACTTACCCTTCACTTTAGTCATTGGAGCAACCGTGCAAGAAGAAGTAGGTCTTCGTGGCGCTGAAACTTCTGTCAATATGATCAAACCTGATCTTTTCTTAGCTTTAGATGCGTCTCCCGTGAATGATGCCTTGGATAAAGAATCCTTAGCGGAACTCGGGAAAGGATTTCTCCTTAGAATGTATGACCCACGTAATGTCATGCATCAAGGAACTTTAAAGTTCTTTGTCGAATTAGCGAAAAAGCATCAGATTCCCTTTCAATACTTTACCTCCCAAGGAGGTACTGATGCGGCCAAAGCTTTAGAGCTCAATGATGGGGTGATCGCCACCACAATTGGTCTTCCGGCTCGTTACATTCACTCAACTGCAGCCATGATGGACGTACGCGATTTAGAATCTGCTAAAACCATGTTATTTACGGTCTTGAATACGTTAAATCATGATATTATCAAAGCTTTGAAGGAGGCAAACTCATGAATATTACCTTAGCCAATGGCGTCGTCATGCCACAGCTTGGACTCGGTACATTTTTAGTCCCTGATGGGAATGTTGCCTATGAAACCGTCTTACATGCTCTAAAGGTGGGCTATCGTCATATCGACACCGCACAGATGTATAAAAATGAAGAATCCGTCGGACAAGCCATCATCGATTCAAAGATTCCCAGAGATCAAATCTTTATCACGACCAAACAACGCGGTCATTCGACTGTGGAAAACATGCTGAAAAGTTTTGAAGAATCGCTAATTAAATTAAAGACAGATTATGTTGATCTCTATTTAATTCACTGGCCGAATCACGACAAGAAAATCAATCAGCAGACGTGGTCACTTTTTGAAGCTCTTTATCGTGAAAAAAAGGTTAGAGCCATTGGTATATCCAATTTTCAACGTCATCAAATCGAAGATCTTTTAGAAACAGCAACCATCGTTCCGATGGTCGATCAAGTCGAACTTCATCCTGGATTATCGCAAGTTCCATTAAAGAAATACTTAGATAGCAAAAAGATTCAGATTGAATCGTATGGGCCCTTTATGAAAGGTGGCGTCTTTGAAGGTATTTGGGGTGAAGCACTAAGTCTGATTGCAAATAAACATCAAGCGACCATTGCTCAAGTGGTCATCGCTTGGGGGCTTAAAAAAGGCATCCTCATGATTCCAAAATCTGTCACGAAAGAACGAATTGAAGAAAACTTCAAGGCGAAGGATTTACGCTTAGATGATAGTGATATCCAAACCATTGATGAACTTAACCGAGGCAAAAGAGTCTACACAGATCCTGATAATAGCCCTTGGGGACCTTACACAGAATAACCTCTTATGGAGGTTTTTCTTTTTATCTATCTTGTATTATTTCTAATCTTGTACTATACTATAATTACTTATGGGACCCTCATGGGCCTAAAAAGGAGAATATATGAAAAAATTGAATTTACGAGATTTTGTGTTCACAGGGTTTCTATCTGCCATCATTATTTTGATGACCATAGTCCCTCAGGTCGGTTTTATTACGCTTACCCCACTCGTGGCTGTGACTCTTTTGCATATCCCCGTGCTCGTTGGCGTTTTTTTGTTGCCAAAACGGCTTTCTGTCATCTTAGGTTTAGTCTTTGGTGTCTCTTCGTGGATCCGATCGTTTGCCCCTACGGGACCCCTTGATTTTGCCTTTCAGAATCCTTTAGTCTCTGTCTTACCTCGCATTTTGTTTGCCATTGCCGCAGCGTATGTCTTTGATGGACTTAAATGGCTCAATCAAAAGGTCAAATATGGAGATCTCATCACGTTTGTTTTAGTCGTTGTGATCACTTTATTTGGACTTTATTATGGTGCAGTGGCAATTAATTTATTTACAGGTTGGTCATTATCGTGGCTAGTTCCTGTCGCCTTTGTCATTGAAGTGGTTTTCTTAGGTCTTTATTATGCCTTCATCCATAGTAAGCAAAAGACCAATGTTTTCTTACCCTCATCGTTTATCTTAGGTACGGTCATTCATACACTTTTGGTTTTGATCATGCTGAGCTTAGTCTCCAGTGATCTTGTGCAAAGTTTTTTCCCCGATAAAACACTAGTAGGCATTATTTTAACCGTGGCTGCGACCAATGGGCTTATTGAAGCTGTGTTTGCAGCACTGATCGGTACACCTATTTTAGTTGCATTAAACGCATATATAAGTAAAAATGAAGCATAGAAAGTAGGCAAAAACATGATTTTACTCTGTGATGTAGGGAATACCAATTTAAGCTTTGGTATCGCCGAAGAGAACTTAATCGTTGACACTTTTCGTTTGAATACGGATGTCTCAAAGACAGCCGATGAATATTGGATTCAAATGAAAAATTTAATCAATCATCACCCCATCACTGAGATCGCTATCTCCTCTGTTGTGCCAAGGATCACTGAAAAGTTAAAAGATATTGCCAAAAAGCATTTCAATCTAGAACCTTTAATCGTCGGACCTGGTGTGAAGACAGGGCTTAATGTCAAAACGGATCACCCAAGGGAAGTAGGTGCGGATTTGATCTGTGATGCAGTGTCTGTGGAAGACTTCCATAAACCAATGCTCATCGTCGATTTAGGGACAGCGATCAAATATATTTATGTGAAAAATAAAACGATTTTAGGTGTCATCATTACTCCAGGTGTGAATATCTCGATCAAAGCTTTAGTAGGAAATACCGCTCTTTTACCGGATATTGATATCGAAGTCCCCAAAAAAGTCCTTGGTACCAATACGATTGCTTGCATGCAAAGTGGTGTGACCTATGGTGTTGCTGCTCAAGTCGATGGTTTAATTGAACGAATTAGTGAAGAGGTCAAAGAAGCTTTTGATGTGATCTTGACAGGGGGATTATCCCAGACGATTGCTCCACTGTGCAAACATCCCTTAACACGCGATCCTGATTTGGTTTTAAAAGGTTTACTCACAATTTTTTATCGTAATCAGAAATAAATGAAAATGGCGGTGAAAACCAGCCATTTTTTTGATATAATGAAAACGATATGAAAGTGAGGTCGTCCAACCATGTCATACATAAAAAAATATCAATTTTGGATGCAACAACAAAACCTAGATCCCACATTACTTGCTGAACTTATCCGTCTTGATGAAAAAGAAATTCAAGAAGTTTTTCATTCGGATTTGACCTTTGGGACTGGTGGTCTCCGCGGTTTGATGGGGGCTGGTACCAATCGTGTGAATGTGTATACGATTCGTAAGGCAACGTTGGGATTTGCACGCTATATTAAACGAGCTAAACTTACCGGTGGTGTTGCGATATCTTATGATAATAGACACCATTCCAAACAATTTGCTAAAGAAGCAGCAATGGTTCTTGCAGCTGAAGGCATCGCTTCTTATGTCTTTGATGAATTGAGACCGACACCGATGTTATCTTTTGCTGTGCGTCATTTCCACTGCGCAGGCGGAATCATGATCACAGCGTCTCATAATCCTAAAGAATATAATGGCTATAAAGTCTATGATCCCACCGGTTCACAGGTCAATTTAGTCACGGCTGAGCACATCATTCGTTTCATCGATTTGGTGGATAATCCCTTTGAAATTGATGTCGTGGATAACGATTTGATTCACACCATCGATGCAAACTTTGATGAAATCTACTTGCATCACGTCGAAAAAATTGCCTTAAATCCGAAAACACCGAAGATTAAGATCGTATATTCACCACTGCATGGGACTGGGGGTACCGTGATACCAAAACTCCTCAAAAAAGTAGGGTATGAACTTTATCCTTATGAACCACAAATGATCATCGATCCCAATTTTTCCCATACAAAGTCTTCAAATCCTGAAGAAAAAGATGCCTATATTGAGACGATTAAGTATGCAAAAGAAGTGGGTGCAGATCTCATTTTAGTCACTGACCCTGATGCCGATCGCTTAGGCGTGGCTGTTAAGCATCAAGGTGAATATCATTTGCTTTCTGGTAACCAAACCGCAGCTGTTGAACTCTACTACATTTTAGCTGAGTTACGTAAACAAGGAAAACTTACGCCAGAGGGCATGATTTATAAAACCATTGTCACCACGGATTTAATCGATCAAATCGCGAAAGCATTTGATGTCGAAGTCACATCGACACTGACAGGATTTAAGTTTATTGGTGAAAAAGCAGAACAGAATTTAAAGAAACATCCTTATATCTTTGGCTGTGAAGAATCTTATGGGAGTTTAATCAGTGATTTTGTTAGAGATAAAGATGCGGTTCAAGCGGTCTTCATGCTAGCTGAAATCGCGAATACCTTAAGCTACTATAAGAAAACTTTGGTGGATTATCTTCATAATATCTATCAAATCTATGGCTATTTTTATGAATATACCAAATCCATCACACTTCCAGGACTCGAAGGGCTACAAAAGATTAGTATCATCATGAACCACTTTCGCTTAAATCCTCCTATCGTGGAAGGAAAAGCACTCTTAAAGTATGATGACCTATCTAAAGGATATACCTATCAAAATGGACGTGCTCAAAAAATTGATCTTCCTTTATCCGATGTATTAAAGTATTATTATGAAGATCAAACATGGATCGTCCTTCGTCCAAGTGGCACTGAACCCAAGATTAAAATCTATTTCCAAACGGCAGGAAAGACGATGGAAGATGCGAAGCATGTGATCGATCGTCTTGTTGATAAACTCACAGAGACGATTAGTCGTCTTTAAGAAAGGAGATTCTCATGTTAGAAAATAGACGTGAATCCTACATCAAACAGATTGAAGACCAAAGTATGTCTATCTTTTTTTCCGGTCATGCACCCTTAAAGTCTGCAGACCAATTTTATCCTTTTGTCGTTAATAGAAATTTCTTTTATCTTACCGGAATAACCCAAGAAAATGTGTGTCTTGTTCTTATGAAGGGTGCAGGAAAATCAGATGCTTATTTGTTTATAGATAAAATTGATCCCGTCAAAGCTCTTTGGGATGGTGCTGGACTTACCTTTGCAGAAGCCGCAGAAAAAGCCCATGTCACACTTGAAAATGTGCGTGAAATGTCCACTTTGGATACATTTATTGCCCAGATGCTTTCCACTTCAAGACGTGCTCTCTATGGTGAATTAGAAGCTATTTATCTCGATTTAGAGCGCTTAAATGAAAAAGTACCTGCAACTGAAAGCATTCAGTTTGCTCATCACTTAAAAGCACTATATCCTCAAGTTTTAATCAAATCCAATCAGATGATTATGGCTGAGATGAGAACCATTAAAGATCAAACAGAAATAGATGAGATGAAAAAAGCGATTGCCATTACCAAAGTCGGTCTTGAACGGATCATGAGTGAACTTAAAGTAGGTCGCTATGAATTTCAACTCGAAGCTGAGTTTAATTATGTCTTAAACTTACACCGTACATCACCATCGTTTAATACGATTGCAGCTCAAGGAAAAAATGCCACCGTTCTACACTATATCGAGAATGATTCTGCGATTGAACCTGGATCTCTTGTCTTATTTGATTTAGGTTGTCTATCCAATCATTATGCCTCTGATATTACGAGAACCTATCCTGCAAATGGTCGCTTTACACCTCGCCAAAAGGAAATATATGAACTAGTATTATCCGTCAATAAAGAAGCAATTAAATTCTTGAAACCTGGTATGACACTGAAGGAATTCAATGATTTTGGGAAACAAAAACTCACTGAAGGAGCAAAGAAACTTGGTTTAATCAAAGAAGATGATGAAATTACTCGCTATTATTACCACAGTTTAGGTCATTATCTCGGCTTAGATGTCCATGATGTAGGTAACTATACCAAGCCTATTCCTGAAGGAGCCATCATCACGGTGGAACCAGGTTTATACATCGCAGAAGAGGGCATTGGAATTAGAATCGAAGATGACATTTTAGTCAAAACTGGTGGAAACATCAATCTATCGAAAGAGATTATCAAAGAAGTAAGCGAGATCGAAGCTTATATGGAAGCTAAGAGAAGTCGCTGACTTCTTTTTTTATAAAGTAATTTGACTCTTATCCATCTATGATAGGGTAGGAGGGATAAGATGAAGCTTTTAACATTTATGGTACTTTCGATCATGTTAGGGTGGTTTTTGTCAGTTAGTGTCAATGCAGGTACGTACCAAACCTATGAGTCCATTGAATTGGAAAGTGGGAAACTTTTAAGTGATTTTACCGATAAAGATTACCGACTTTATTACACGAAAGTGCATCGATTGAAATTTTCAGGTTGGCGTATTTATGTCGTTCATGATGATATTAAAGCAAGTTATATTTCAGAAACGATGTTTAGTTATTATAACGATGGCTATACCGCAATTAATTATGAATATACCTTAGAACGCAGTGCGAGTTCCAAGTTATCCTTATCCGCGACAGGTACGATTGGACTTAAGATGAACAAAGAGATTCCCACCTTTAAAAACGGTTTGGATGCATCGCTTAAGTTATCGGCTGAATATACGGTAAGTAGTACAGAAAAAGAGACCTATTATCTTAAGTTTTTGGTCGATCCTGGAACACAAGTGGATCTTTATGTCTATGGAGAAGGAAGAATCACCAATGGAGTTGCAGCTAGGTATTCCCTTTTCATCCGGGTGGAAAAAGGTGGTTTTGAAGTGTTTGTTGTCACGACTGAATATCAACGGTTGGAGAAGAAGAAAATATGAGAAAGTTATTAATCTATCTCATTTTCTTGTTTGGAGCGTTAGGTTTAGGCTATTTTGCGCATCAAGTAAAGCCTGATGAGTTCCCTGAACTTCTCACCATTGATACCGATTATGTCATCTCCTATCAAGAGGAAGGTCGCTTTGAGGTGATGATGTTTACCAATCAACCTTCACACGCATTATTTCAAAAAGAGGAAGTTTTGCGTGTGATTATGAAAGATCAGATCACAGAGGTCATGTTTGAACTTTCTTTACTCGATATCACTCAAGGGACGAAAGAAGTTTATCTTCATCAAGCATGGACGAAAATGATCTTTGGGTTTCGCATTCCCTATTTTTCTGATGATATTTATTTAGAAGATATGACTCTATCCTTTGAACTCTTTGATCAACAAGAATACCTTATTCGCTTGGGTAAATTCAGTTTATACGCTTCATATCCTTTACTAGATTGGACTCATTTAAGTGGAAACAAACAAGAAGGAGAATTATTGTCTCGTTTAGGGACAATTTATATTGGGGTATCGAGTGAAGAGTTTCAGATCAGATCGGTAGCTATTGGCTCTATGAACGATTTAAGATTCACCCACATGGAAGATGAGTTGATGATTACAGTACCTAAAGAGTCGTTTCTGCTCTTTAACCCATCCATTCATATCACCACAGAAGATGGAAATGAATGGATAATTCATAACTTTTTATATGTTATCGATCATATGCTGTTAAAGGAGTCAGGTCCACTGATCAATCATTATGCACTATATTAAACTCGAAGAAGCAGGAAAAAGATATCTTGCAAAACGCTTTAATCTTACGATTCAAGAAAATGAATTTTGGGTCATCAGTGGCGCGAATGGTTCAGGAAAAACGACATTGTTATTAATGATTTTAGGATTTATTCGTCCTGATGTAGGGTTAATTGATAAAAAGAAATTAAAGATTGGGTATTTACCAGAAAAGATGATGTTACCTCCCTTTATCAAAGCTTTTGATTATTTAGAAACCATGGCAAGAATTAAGAAAGATCAAGTCAATATGGACTACATTTATCGGCTTGAGGTACCTTTAAATGCCTCAATTTATGAACTATCCAAAGGAAATCAACAGAAATTAGGCATCCTTCAAGCTTTCATGGGTCATCCAAAATTGATTGTCTTAGATGAACCATTCTCAGGGTTAGATGAAAAGAGTGCAGAGATTGTGGTTGATATTCTCGAAGAAATCATGCAAGAGGGCGTATCATTTTTGATATCCACACATCAACCTGAACGCTTTCGTCATCTATGGACTGAGCATATCGAATTATGATTCACTTGATGGATATTTTATGCTATTCCAAAAAAAAATTGAGTCTACTCATCGTATTACTTTTGGGTTACACCGCATGGATCACTTATGTCACCTATCAATTATGGATCAAACCCGATGAGCTCAATGAGCTGTTTCATTTTTATGACAAACTTACGCACCAGATGATCTTTTCAATGACACCGTTTTTTGTGGGGTGGTTATGGATGGATCTAGAGCAGCCACATGACAAAGTGTTTATATCGTTACATTATCCTCGCTATCATTGGGATATGAAGTGGCTCTATATTTCTTTGATGAGTGGTCTTTACATCATGATCTTTTATCTCTTATGGACGATAATTCCTGCCTTATGGATTCCTCATTTAACACTTAATATCCATCTTTTAGAACCTTTTCATCTCTGGCTTGATATGATGATCCTCTATCTTTTTTCTCATGGATTACTCTCGGATAAAACCAAGACGATGACGCTCATCTTTCCGTTACTTTATGTGCTTTTTGGACTTATGATGCAAGATCAAACATCACTTTCCCTTTTTTACTTTTTACCGCTCTATCAAAGGGAAATCATCACTTTTAGGCTTGCTCTTACGTACAAACTATGGTATATTGGATTAGGATTCATTTTGATCCGATATTTCTATGGAAAAACGGCTCGAAATGGATAATATGCTTGACATATCAAGCGCATATGGTATAATAACAAAGGAATTAAAGAAGTGAAAAGAAGAGTTACCCTCTCGCCTGATGAACGACTTCGTAGGCAAAATGTCACACAAACGAACCAATTTATTTTTCGTGATGACAACAAGTGGGTACATATGGTACACACTTTTTCTTTTCTAAATTCTAAGAATGGAGGTGGACTACATAAAACAAGTCAGATCAAAAAATACCGATCTAGTGAATGAATCAATCCCATATGGCGAATATCTCGTCATCGATGAAACCGGTAATAAAATCGGCACCATGAATCGTAAAGACGCGCTAAAATTTGCTATGGAACGTGAATTCGATATCTTCGTTGTATCACCAGATTCCAAACCGATGGTTGCTAAACTCATGGATTACTCCAAGTATCGTTATGAACAGCAACGTAAAGTTCGTGAAATGAAGAAAAATCAACACATCGTGGAAATCAAAGAAGTCAGACTATCACCAACGATTGATATCCATGACTTTGATACCAAGCTCAAGCATGCGCTTAAGTTTTTGGAAAAAGGGGACAAAGTCAAGATAAGTATTCGTTTCTATGGTCGTATGATCACGCATAGTGATGTCGGTATGAAAGTTATGCTACGCTTCATTGAAGCGATTGGCGCTAAAGCGACAGTCGAAAGCAAACCGAAAATGGACGGTAAGAACATGGTTGCCATGCTCGCTCCATCAAATAACATCTAAGAAAGAAGGAATACATTTATGCCAAAACAAAAGACACACAGTGGACTCAAGAAGAGAATCAAAGTCACTGGAACAGGTAAACTCATGAGAGGTCAAGCATACACTGGCCACTTAGCAGCATCAAAAACAACGAAACAAAACAGACAATTAAGAGGCGAAGCAACGGTTAGCGCATCCGACAAGAAGCGGATCAAACAATTGATTTCGAACTTAATGTAACAGGAGGACATCACACATGCCAAGAGTTAAGGGCGGAACTGTCGCTAGACGTCGTCGTAAGAAAATTTTAAAACTCGCCAAGGGTTATTTTGGTTCAAAACATGCGATTTATCGTACTGCACATGAACAAGTTATGCGTTCATTACGCTATCAATATCGTGATAGAAAACAAAGAAAGAGAATGTTTAGAAAACTTTGGATTACGCGTATCAACGCTGCAGCCAAGTTAAATGGAACCAAGTATTCACTACTCATTCATGGTTTAGCACTTGCTAACGTACAGGTTAACCGCAAGATGCTTGCTGATCTCGCGGTCAACGAGCCACAAGCATTTACTCTGTATTGCGATTTAGCAAAACAAGCACTTGCAGGTAATTTACCTAAGAAAGTAGAAAAGAAAATCGTCGAAGTCAAGGTTGAAAACGTTGAAGTTGTTGACTATTCAAAAATGCTTGTCAAAGAATTAAAAGCACTTGCTTTAGAAAAAGGTATTGAAGGTGCTGACAAAATGTTAAAGGCAGATTTAGTTTCTGCACTAGAAGCATCGAACTAATGACAAAAGGGTGGTATGTTCCACCTTTTTTTTGTATAATAAAAAGTGATGGGGGTACATCATGAAACGGCGAATTGCGATTGCAGGATCACTGACCATCTTAATCTTCATTTTAATGCCGCTTGCCTTAATCCTTTTAAACTTAAGAGGGCAAGGCATTTTTATGATTTCTGCGATCGTTACTTTAGTCTTCGTAGGTATTTACCTTTTTGGTGGTGTTCCCAAATTAATCGTGGCAGTGATTTATGGAATGCTTACATTCATGTTCTTATTTTTCTTGGATGAAGCCTATCATTTACCATTCTTGATCGTTGGGACACTCATCTTCGTTTTAAATCCTTTATCGACTTTTGAAACCTATCTCACTTCCAAGATGAATGATGAAGATGTCTTACCGATTCGCTTTTCGCTTAGGGGTTCTTACTGGCCTTTTTTTAACTATCAAAAAGAAATGAAGAATTTCTATCACCTCCCTCAAGCAAGAAAACTTTATACCAAAAAATGGTATTTGCACACCAGACAAATCACGACACTTTCCTTAATCACGATGGGGATTTTCTTATTTTTGCTCGGTTTAAGCAATATTGCCAATACACTCGATAACTTTTCATGGTTTAATTTCTTCGTGTTCTATAATGTCATCATCATCTTTCTTTTGGCGTTTATGCTCTTTAAGAAAGGATTTACATCGACCTTTAGAACCTTCGTCATCAGTTTATTTCTCCCTGTCATCTATCTGATTTTTCGCTCCGATTTTCCAGATCCCTTGAAATATACGCTCGCAGCTTCGATGTTTTTTATCGGACTTGTCGTCTCGACCGTTGAACTCATCAAATTTTACCAAAGAGTTGCTTATGATAGTTATCATTACTATGACCCTGATTTACAAATGGAAGTGTTCGCCAATGCTCTGTTTGAACCTTTAGTCTATAATGAAACCTTCATCCTTTCTGGCCATTATCAAATCAAAGTCAAACCAGAAGTTTTTCAAAAAGTGCTTCATGACATTTTAGTTTATGCAAATCTGTTTAAAATAATCATCACTGCGTATACATTTAGTAAAGATACCGTGCATATTTATGCGGATTTTCATGAAAAAGATCATAAACGTGCGGAAAAGTTTAAAACCTTTTTAGAAGCCAAATTCAAAATGGGTATTAAGGCAGACATGTATGAAGATCCCAATAAAGAAGTCTATGAGAAGATGTTTTTCCATCGACCAGAATACATCATTACCCGTGCCCAATCACTTGCAGGATTGCTCAAAGAATTAGAAATCAAAACCAGGATCATTATCAGCTTGATTATCTATTTTGAACTTGAAGAAGAACTCGAAGAATTTTCTAATGAATTTCCTGTTTCACGTTTAGAGGATTTGAGTGAAGAGGATTATTTAACGGTGCGTGTCGATCTTCCTTCGATCAATGTCGATTATATGATCGAAGCGAAAATCAGAGAAGTTCTCTTAGGCTTACTGATGCATCATGGAAAGTTCGTTCGTATCTCTGTCTATTATTAATCATTCCAAAGGAATGAAGCGCTCATGGATTTTCCATGATAGCGCTTTCTTTTTTAGTCGTAATTTTCTTGACAAGAATGCTAAGAAGTGATAAAGTGAAAGTGAACCTAGGAAGCAGCCGTGGAACCCAAAATAGTAGTAAGAGGTGTCAAACAGTGTGGGTGTGAACCTTTTTGGAAATTCCCGAAGCATTGACCAGTCGACGCCAGTGTTGAACATAACTCGTTCTCACAGCTTTCTAGGCTTTTTTTATGCCAAAATTATGTTATAATGTGAATAAATAAGGGGTATATGTACATGAAAAAAGAGTATGAATTATTAAAAGCACTTTCTGAGCTTCCAGGCATCCCTGCCAATGAGAAAGCGGTCAGTCGTTTTATCGCTGAAGAGATCAATCATCACGCCAATCAGGTGATCTATGATAACTTAGGATCCGTGATTGGGATTAAAGGACAAAAGGGTCCTCGTATTATGATTGCAGGTCATATGGATGAAGTAGGACTGATGGTTACCCAAATTACTAAAGAGGGATTTGTTAAATTTCAAACCATCGGTGGCTGGTTTTCACAGGTGATGCTCGCGCAAGAATGGGAGATCCACACTGCAAAAGGGATAGTGTATGCAGTGACTGGCGTTAAGCCACCGCATATCATTCCTCAAGATAAACGCAATGTCGCTATCGACATATCCACGATGTATTTAGACTTAGGCGTTTCATCAAAGATAGAAGCTGAAAAACTCGGTGTAGAACCTGGGAACATGGTGGTTCCTCACACCTCATTTCGCGTTTTGGGCAATCCAAAGTATTTACTTGGTAAAGCTTGGGATAACCGTATCGGCAGTGCCGTGGTCATTGAAGTCTTAAAGCGTCTAAAAGACCATCCCAATCAACTTTTTGGAACATTTACCGTCCAAGAAGAAGTGGGTTTACGCGGTGCGAAAACGAGCAGTTTTATCGTAGAACCCGAGATTGCACTCGCGATTGATACGGGACTTGCCAATGATGTTCCAGGTGGAGAAGCTGAGGAACAATCCTTAGGTAAAGGACCTCAAATTCTTTTATATGATGCAGGACTCGTTCCCAATCAAGCATTGCGTCAATTCGTGATCGAGATTGCAAAAAAAGAAAATATTCCTTATCAGGAAGCCTTTATCACAGGTGGACGGACCGATGCAGGTCATATGCACTTAGCCCATGGTGGCGCTGCTTCCCTTTCGATAGGTATCCCTACACGCTACATGCATTCGCACACTTCCATTATCCATTATGATGATTACGAAAATACCATAAAATTAGTGCTCGCCGTCATTAAAGCACTCGATCAAGAAAAGGTCAATCATTTACTCACGAATTAACACCGCCAGCGGTGTTTTTTCATCATTTGTAAATTTTCGAATAGGTTATGTAAAGAATAAACAAGAATGACTCTCAGTCGAATTATAATAAAAGTATCCATATCAAGGAGAGAACATATGATCAAAGTCTTGTTTGTTTGTGTACATAACTCTGCGCGAAGCCAAATGGCAGAAACATTTTTAAATGATTTAGGACAAGGTCTTTTCCGTGCTGAAAGTGCTGGAATCGAAGCAGGGATACTTAATCCTTACGTGATTACTGTCATGAAAGAATTAGGATATGACATTTCTAATAATCAAACACATTCTGTTTTTGATTATTTTAAAGAGGGAAGATCGTATCAAGCAGTCATTAAGGTGTGTGATCAGTCACAAGCACAAAAGTGCCCGATATTTCCGCTCACACTCATTAATGAACAATGGGATTTTCCAGATCCATCGACATTCGTTGGTACCGATGATGAGATTTTAGAAAGAACACGTGGTGTTAGAGATCGTGTCCTTGATAAAGTCAAACACTTTATCACAGAGCACAAGGATTTTGCCTTAAAAAGAAAGGATTGATCGCATGTATCTTTTACTGATGCGTCATGCCATTGCCGTAAAAAAAGATGAGACCATTGAAGATGAAAAACGTGAACTCACAGACAAAGGCCGACTTAAATTATCGGAAGTTGCTTTAGGACTAAACGCCTTGTTTCGTTCACCTTTTGTGTTATACTCATCTCCCCTGCTAAGAGCCTATCAAACCGCCGAAATTTTATCGAAAACGATTAAAGAGACGCCAATCCATTTGTCCGATGAACTTGCAAGTGGCGATTACAAAACATTTTTAGATCACTTATCGAAAGATAAAATCCATCTTGCCATCGGTCATGAACCCTATCTATCGGAGTGGCTTTATGAACTTACCGGGATCGAACAAGCGTTTAAAAAGGCTTCATTTGCCTTGCTTGAAATCAATGAAAATAATGTTGCAACCTTTATCTCCTACGCGAAGGTAGATGATGTCGTTCGCTTTAACCAGAAAAAGGGATGGTTTGATCGGTTGTATCAATGGTTAGAACTGACGGATGACTTTGAAAACAAGACATATGATGAATCTCAGCTTCATCAATTTAGAACACTACTTCGAGCATTCGATACACTCATCTTTACTGTCAAAAAACAACCAGGGATCATTGTTCCAGCAGGACTCGAAGCCACAATTCAAGCACTGATCGATGATACAAACACACTTCGTGATAAAGATGTTTTGATCAAGATCTTAATGTCTACATCGACCCTTGAACCTTTGAAAACTCGTTTGATTGAAGAAAGAGATAACGAATATCAAACGTTTAAACGCCACTTTAGTGAACAGCAGGATCAATCATCATTTGGATTATTGCTCTTTGGACTTATTGTCCAATTTGATCATAGCACTAAGAAAAAAAGTTGGTTATCTCAGCGTTATGAAGAACATGCAAAAAGCGTAAAAAAAGCGATAAGAAAACTTGATCATCAATCCATACAAGGTCTGCATGATCTCCGTTTACTCATCAAAAAAATGGTTTACATGGGCGAATGTCATCCAAAATATCTCACGGACAACCAATTAAAATTGACCAGTTTTGCCAAAGAGATCAAGGATTTTATTGGCGCTTATCTCGATTTTCATCAACAATGCACCTACTTTGATTCCTTGGTCGATCTCCATCCTGAATGGAAATCGACATTAGATGAATTCAAGGCTGTCCTTGATCAAAAAGTTCCTTCAAACTTTACCATTCATCAAATGTTGTTCAGACTCAATAAGCGTATCGGAGGTTAATGTATGGTTGGAATTATTGACTTAGGTTCAAATACCGTTAGATTGAATATTTATCAATATAAAAATCAAGATTTAATCCCTTTTTCAACCCGCAAGGAAACATTAGGTTTAGCATCTTATGTCGACCCTTATCAAAATTTAACACCTGAAGGTATACAAAAAGCGATTGAAGTGGTTAGACTCTTTCATCAGATGGCAAAACAGGCACGTGTTAAACAACTTTTTGTCATCGCAACCGCTTCTTTAAGAAACGTCAAAAATGGGATGCTTGTCAAGAAAATGATTGAAGATGCCACAGGAATCGATGTGGATTTACTTTCTGGTGAAGATGAAGCATTGGCCGACTTTTATGGTGTAAAAATGACCGAAGAGTTCAATGAAGGATTTGTGATTGATATCGGTGGTGCTAGTACCGAAATCGTTGAATATGCGGATGGTGAGATCAAGCATGCATTTGCTCTTCCTATTGGTTCTTTAAGTGCATATATGCGACATGTCGAAAAAATCATTCCTAAAAAAGAAGAACTGAACGAAATCAAAAATGAAGTGTTACTCCATTTAAAACACCTCAATATTGAATTTGGATCCCATGAAAAACTTTATGGTGTCGGTGGAACCCTGCGTGCGACAAAAAAACTCAATGCTCATTTTATGGGGGAACTGATCGAAAACCAAGTGATTTCAAGAAAAACTGTCAAACAGATCATGGATAAAGTCCTTTCTGATGACAAAGATGCGATCGTGGATGTGATTCGTCTCATTCCCGAACGAATTCATACCATTTTACCAGGCATGACGATCTTGAAAACGATTGCCAAAGTGTTAAATGTTGAACAGATTATCGTGGAAAACTATGGTGTCAGAGAAGGTTATCTCTACCAAAAGGTCATTTTACCTGACTTAGAAAAAGCGAAAGTTTATGAATCGATATCTTAATCCAATTATACGTTCCGATGGTCTGATGATCAATCGTGACCAATCGTGGTTACAATTTAATCTTCGCGTGTTAAGTGAAGCCAATGATCCACATCATCCTCTTTTAGAGCGGTTTCGCTTTTTAAGTATTTCCAGCAACAATCTCGATGAGTTTTTTATGATCCGCATGGGAAGTCTTTATGATATCCTTTCCTTAAAAAAGGATGCTGTGGATGCGCGAACACTCATCCCTTTACAACAGATGGTAAAGACGTTATACAAAGATGTCGACCATTTTATGGTAAAGATGGAAGATGCATACCAAAATCTTTTGAATGAGATGCAGGAATTTAAAATTAAAATCGTGGATATCCATGATTTGTCCGGTGAGGAAAAGAATTTTGTGAAAGAGTATTTCCAAAAACGTATCAAGCCTTTTTTATCACCCCAAGTGATTGATGCCAATCATCCATTCCCGCATATACTTTCCAAAACTATCCATGTGGGATTAAAGTTGCAGAAAAAAGATAAAGATATGTTAGGCTTAATTCCTATTCCTAATACCCTTGCTGCATTGATTAGAATTAGCAAACACGATTATCATTATGTTCGTATCGATCAACTCATACTTCATGAAGCGGATCAAATTTTTAATATGTATCAAATCGATGAACGCACACTCTTTACGATTACGAGAAATGCGGATTTAAATTATTACGATGAAGTCATTGATGATGCGACCAACACACGCATTAAAGTGAAACAATTATTAAATCAACGTAAATTGCAACAAGCTATTCGAATCGAATTGTCACACACCCTTTCAGATGGTTTTTTTAGTTACTTAATCGATCGTTTTGAACTCAAAAAATACCAATCAACCATTCATAAAGTCCCGATGCGCATTGAGTCTTTAAGGGAGTTCCTGGCTTCTGAGCTAAAAAACTATTCTCCTGACCTTTTATATACCCCCTATCAACCAAAATGGCCCAATCTATTGGATCGATCAGCCTCGATGATTGATACTGTTTTAAGTGAAGATATTTTACTTCATTTCCCTTATCAATCGATGGATCCCTTTTTAAAACTTATTAAAGAGGCAGCGGATCATCCCGATGTCGCATCCATCAAAATCACCATCTATCGTCTTGCTAAAACGGCAAAATTGATTGAATATTTATCTAGAGCCGCTGAAAATGGAAAAGATGTCGTGGTTGTGATTGAGTTAAGAGCTCGATTTGATGAACAAAACAATATTGACTGGTCAGAAAGACTTGAACAGGCGGGTTGTAAGATTATGTATGGACTCGATTATTTTAAAGTTCATTCGAAAATATGCTTGATCACCATGGTTAAAGATAAAGAAGTGCGCTATATCACTCAGGTGGGTAGTGGTAATTATAATGAGAGAACTGTTGAACAATATGAAGATTATAGTTTGATGACCTCTCATCAGGACATCGGTGAAGATGCTTTAAACTTCTTTCAACAGCTTTTAATGAATGTACAAGAGGATGTCTATAAACATCTTTTAGTATCACCTAATCTCTTAAAGAAGCAGATTTTATCCTATATTGATCGTGAAAAAGCGAAAGGTGATCAAGGATTTATCATGATGAAAATCAATGCGATTACGGATGTGGATTTCATTCAAAAGATTCATGAAGCATCTTTAGCAGGCGTGACCATTCGTTTACTTGTTCGAAGCATATGTTGCATCCGCCCTCTTGTGGAAGGATTGACACCCACCGTTCATGCTAAGAGTATTGTAGGAAGATTTTTGGAACACAGTCGCGTCTATATTTTTGGTCAAGGTGATGAACAAAACATCTATCTTGGCTCAGCTGATATGATGACAAGAAATACAGAACGCAGAGTTGAAGTTGCAATTCCTGTCTATGATCCAAACATTAAGAAAAGAATCGTGAATATTCTTGAGATGAGTTGGCATGATGCCTTTAAGGGGAAGATGATTCAATCCGATGGCACACATGCGAGTTACATCGATGAACACCCGATCCACATTCAAGAGTATTTAATGCAGAATACACACTAGCCTGTTTACAGGCTTTTTTGTTGCATTCAATAAGGCAGTCATGTACAATATAGTTGAGCACTCACTCAACTGAAAGGATGATTTTATGAAACCCTGTGGCGAAAATTGTCAATGTACGATTTTTCATCAAGAAACACTCACGAAAGTGGAAAAAGCTTTGCATCCCGATGCTGAGTATCAAGCCCTCAATGAACTTTTTAAAGTATTCTCCGATTTAACACGCATTAAAATATTGGAAGCCATCAAAGATGATCAGCTTTGTGTCTGTGATCTATCTCATCTTGTGGGGATTTCCAAGAGTGCGGTATCGCATCAGATGACCTATCTTAAAAAGTATCATCTTGTCAAAAGCGCTAAAGTCGGTAAAATGGTTTATTATTCACTGAATGATCCCCATGCGATCGAGATCATTCAACATGCCTATAGCATCATGAAAGGACAACAAGCCCATGCGTAAAAGCATTAAAGTAAGTAACATCACCTGTGCCCAATGTGCCAAATCCATCGAATCCTATTTTGGTGGACTCGAAGGTGTAGAAGCCAAAGTATTAGTCACCTCAAAGAAAGTGATTTTTAATTACGATGAGAATCAATATGAGGAACAAAGCCTCGGGGACCATCTTCGTATCATTGGATACTATCCGATTTTTAATAATGAAGAACAAGAGAAAGCGAAAAAAAGAGATCTCATTGATCTGATCTTAGCTGCCATCCTCACTTTTCCTTTACTATGGACCATGTTTGAGCATCTAGGAATCTCTTTGAATGTACCTGATCTCTTAATGAATGGGTATGTCCAGTGGGCAATTGCCACACCGATTCTATTTTTTGTGGGAAGACGATTTTTTCAATCTGCATACCATCAATTAAATGGAAAAAATTTAGGGATGGATGTCCTTGTGGTTCTAGGAACATCCGCAGCCTACATCTTTTCAATCTATCAAACACTAACCTATGACTCTCATGCGGGTCATGCTATGCCAGAACTTTATTTTGAAACAACTGCGGTCATTATCTTCATGGTCTTGATCGGTAACTTCTTTGAAAATCGTGTCAAAGAGAAAACGTCTCATGCTCTACAGTCTCTGATCAGCTTAGGTGCGAAAGAAGCGAGAATTAGACGGGATGGAAAAGAGGTTTTAGTTTCTGTTGATCAGGTCAAGGTTGGCGAAATCATGATTGTTCTTGCCAATGAAAAAGTCGCCTTGGATGGAATTATCTTAAAAGGTGAATCCTATATCGATGAAGCGATGATTACAGGTGAACCGATGCCAGCGTTTAGAAAACCTGGCGATAAAGTCATTGGTTCAACGATGAATACCGTGAGTACACTAGAAATTGAAGTGACAGCGGTCGGGCAAGATACGATTTTGGCATCGATTATTCGTACCGTTGAAGATACCGCACTTATCAAGCCCAAAGCACAGCGTATCGCAGATAAAATCGCACAACTCTTCGTTCCTGTCGTCGTTTTCATTTCGATATTTACTTTTCTTGCGTGGACGTTTATCGTCGATGGGGGTCATCCTTTATCCCATAGTTTCGCTCCAGCGATTGCTGTCCTTGTCATCAGCTGTCCGTGTGCACTAGGTTTAGCAACTCCTACCTCGATTTCTGTTGCTTCAGGTATCGCTTTTAGAGAAGGCATTTTATATAAAGGTGGCGAATTCTTTGAAATCGCGAATAAAATTAGCGCGATTGCTTTCGATAAGACGGGCACGCTCACCAAGGGTCATCCTGAACTCACAGAAATCATTGGAGATCAAGACGCGTTAAAATATGCGGCTTCTCTTGAGTATCATTCCAATCATCCGATCGCTAAAGCGATTGTTGATGCCTATGATGATGAACTCTTTGATGTGAGTGACTTTGAAGTCATCTTAGGCAAAGGCATTCAAGGGACTGTCGATGGAAAAAAAATTGTCGTTGGATCCAAAGCTTTGATGCAAGAATTGTCCATCGATCTCTCGTCATTTGATCCTAAACCTTATCTTCAACAAGGAAAAACGGTGTTTTTTACCGCAATTAATGATAAAATTGTTCAGATGCTCGCGGTTGAAGATCCACTTAAAGACACAGCTAAAGGCGTCATTCAAGAACTTAAACGCCGTGGAATAACCCCTTATATGATCACTGGTGATCAAAAGATGACTGCTGATTATATCGCGAGTGAACTGGGAATCGAGCATGTATTTGCTGAAGTTCTTCCTCATGAGAAAGCAGAAAAGATTCATGAGATCAGAAATGAAGGCCATATCGTCGCTTTTGTTGGAGATGGCATCAATGATGCACCTGCGTTAAAGATGGCTGATGTCGGCTTTGCTGTGGGATCAGGTTCAGATATCGCGATTGATACCTCTGATGTAACACTGATGAGTCTTGATTTAGGTTTAGTCATAAAGGCGATTGATCTCTCCTTAGCGACACTAAAAAATATCTATTTAAATTTCTTCTGGGCATTTTCCTATAATGTGGTCATGATTCCCCTCGCAGCAATCGGATTACTCAATCCATCACTCGCTGGAATTGGGATGGGATTTTCAAGCATTATGGTTGTCTTGAACGCATTATCATTAAACTTATTTAAATTCAAAACATTCAAGGAGGAATAAAAAATGAAAGTCAATGTCAAAGATATGACATGTAATCACTGTGTCATGAAGATTCAAAAACAACTGATGGTCGATGGTTTAAAAGCTACCGTGGAATTATCAGATAAAAGTGTGACTTTTAAGAAGGATGAAGATCTTCCTAAAGTCAAAGCATCCATCGAAAGAGCGGGTTATACCGTTTTATAATGCGTATTATTGGTGGAACTTACCGAGGAAGAATCATATCCAGAGTTGATAATAAAAGTACACGTGAAACCGCAGACATGGTTCGTCAAGCAGTGTTCAACATGCTTGGCGGGACCATGTTTGGGTCTGTTTTAGATCTTTTTGCAGGTTCTGGTGCCTATGGACTCGAAGCGATCTCAAGAGGTGCAAAGCGTGCAATTTTTGTCGATAAAGAAAAAGCTGCAATCAAAACCATCGAAAAAAATGCAGAATTGCTCAAGTGTCAATCGGTTGTGACCATTTACCAGATGGATTATCAGACTTACCTCAAATCGTTAACTTCAGATGCTATGTTTGATGTCATCTTTTTAGATCCGCCTTATCAGATGGATATCTATGTCGATGTGATCACACATCTTCGTTCTCATCTCCATCCTGAGGGCATGATTTTATGTGAATCTGCCAAAACATTGGTCTTGCCTGATGAGATTTTGGATCTAAAAAAGATCAAAGATAAAACGTATGGGATCAAGCGCGTCTCCATCTATCAATAAAAAAAGCTCAGATTGAGCTTATTTTATAATTTTCTCTTTGCTATATTCTGCATGTCCCATCCGGTTTTCTTGAAACCAAATTCGCTTGATATGATACTTTTCATATCGATTTAAGTCTTCCTGATAAGGAAGATTTTCTATTTTTATCAAGGGCATGTCTTTGACATCTATCTTATCTGAAGTGGCGACCCAATAGAGATAATCGATGGATTTTTGTTTTTGATCATTGAGGATGATCGCTTCACCGATTCGGTCCACGATATAATTCTCATTTTTGAAAAAATCTGGGATATCTATAGAAAGTGCTTTGTTCACCTCAAAAATATAAATGTGTTCTTTTTCACGACCAATGAATAATACGATTCTCTCGAAGATAATCTTTGATTGCTCGATCCATAAAATGATGCCTAAAACGATAAATGCAGCTGATAGTATGACAACCACATAACGCATCACATCAGCGATCAAAAAATATCCTAAAAGACCAACAATTAATCCACCTGCAAAGACCATATAGGATGTTTGTACTTTAGAGCGCTTAGTAATCACTGCTGTGGAGAGATTTTTTAGTCTTGTCTTCCGTTTGATCTTGATCAATGGAATGCCACCTGTCAAAGATGAAAAGATCAAATAAGCAAAAAAAACGGGTCCGATTTCGATCACTCCAACCAAGATTAAAAGTGAAGTATTGTCTGTTAAGGGAATAAGTCTTATAAATTGGTAGACGGTAGATAAAAAGATAATACCTAAGAGTCCATAGGCGATTTTCTTCTTATAACCAAAGATGCTATAGACAAAATAGGTGAGAATGAAATAACTGACAGAACCGAGGACAAAATCAAAGAAATATTGCATAGAAAACCCCTCCTTTTCGTCATATCTCTCTCATTATATTGAAAATATGTGATTATGTCAAACTTGTTTATTTTTCCTTGTCTTTTCACTATAAATACTGTAAAATAAAGATTGCATGAGTGAGGTGGAAAAATGGTCAGTTTATTTTGGGTTTGGTTCGTCTTAATCTTGGTGGGTGTCCTTCTCATCGGTGGAGTTGTAGGTTTTTTCCTCGCCCGTCGTTGGTTTAAGAAGTACTTAGAAAAAAATCCACCGGTCAATGAAAAGATGATCCGTGAAATGATGCGTCAAATGGGAAGAACTCCATCGGAAAAACAAGTACGTCAAATTCTCTCATCGATGAATCAATACAAATAAGGTTAAGTGACATATCCTCTTGTGGTTATGTCCTTTTTCTTAAACATGAGGTGTTTTTATGAATCATGATGTCGTACACGATATTATCCATTACATGAATGATTATGGTCGAAAAATCGATCAAGCACGCTTGCGTTATTTAGTTCTTGGGGAAGGTTTAGATGACGTGATTAAACAACTTTCGACGTATCAAAATCCTGATGGTGGTTTTCATTCGCTTGAACCTGATCTTTGGAGTCCTCATTCGAATGCACTTGCTACATGGACAGCGATCAATATTCTAAGAGAGATTCCATTTGATTCCCTGAGTCCTATGGTCTTGAAACTCTTTTATTACTTAGAAGAGTCGTTTGATCTTTCTAATAATCGTTGGATGTTGCTCGATCCAAGACATGACGATTATCCCCATGCTCCTTGGTGGACATACAAAAAAGAGACTCCATCTTTTAATCCCAGTGCATCCATCGCTGGTTTTATACTTAGATATTCGAATCCTTTAGGAAAAGCCTTTAAATATGCCAATAAAGTTGCCAGAGAAGCTATTGAGTACATCAATACTACAGAAGGACTCATTGAACCTCATGAACTTCGTTGTTTAGTGGAAATGATGCAAGATGTCTCTGATCTATTTGGCCATTATGCACCCTATAAAAAAGCAAAGAACCATATCATTTTACATATCGATCAAGCCTTAGAAAAAGATACAAACAAGTGGTTTACATCCTACTCCACTAAACCAACGCAACTGATCACGGGTCATCCAAGACTGGGATCACAGATTTATTTTGATCTTTTGGTAGAGGAATTAAATCTCGCGATGGAACATCGCAATGAATTAGGTGTATGGTCCATCACATGGGATTGGAGTAAGGAATATCCTGAAGCATATAAAGATGCAAAATTACAATGGCAAGGTATACAAGCACTTAATTATCTATCCTGGATGATTCAGCTTGGCATGGTAGAAAAAGATACATAAAAGAAAAAAGTTTGACACTTGTCAAACTTTATTTTTTCTAGGTTTAGGTTTCGGATCAAATCGGTATTCAGTACCTTCACGAAGCCGTCGGTAATTGGCTTTGTGTCTGACAAAAATCAAGATTGCTAAAAGTGTCACAATCACTAAATCCATAATTCTCGTCGCTAGATTAAATAAGGGATGTTCGAAGAAGACACGAACAACAAAATAAAGTAATGCTGCAGAAGCAGCAGTGGTGGATGATAAAGAAACATAGCGTGTGATGGCAAAGATAATGAAGAATAAGACAATGACACCAACTGCGACCCAGGGTTCAATCGCAAAAATCATTCCCGCGGAAGTAGCGACAGCCTTTCCCCCTTTAAAGTTAATATAGATAGGGAAAACGTGACCTAAAACACCTGCAGCACCATAAATCGATGCAATATTGATCTGGTAATCACTGATCAAATATAAATCAGGATTTCCAATAATAAAGACGAGTAAGATCACGGCAGCACCCTTGAAGGAATCAAAGATGAAGGCGAAAACGCCATAACGAAATCCTAAGACTCGAACAGCATTGGTTGCTCCTGTGTTTTTGGATCCAAATTGACGAATATCAATGCCTTTGAAAACTTTTCCTATAATCAATCCACTGGGGATAGAACCGAGGAAATACGAGAGAACCATGAGAAGAAAAATCCATACATATGTCATCATAACACCTCATTACTTATACATTATATCACGTTTGAATTACATGTCAAAAGGAAAAGGAAAACACCGTCATTTGTTGTAGTTGACTATATTTTTTGATATAATATAGACACACATCAAGAGGAGTGATTAGGTGAATCAAACAAATAAACAATATGATGAGAAATCGATTCAAATCCTAGAAGGTTTAGAAGCAGTTCGTAAACGTCCTGGGATGTATATTGGATCGACGGATCAACGCGGGTTGCATCATCTCGTCTGGGAAATAGTCGATAATGCGATCGATGAATCACTCTCTGGCTATGGGACTGAAATCACCGTAACGATCAAATCCGATAATTCGATTGAAGTTGTTGATAATGGACGTGGTATGCCTTATAAAATGCATGCTTCTGGACGGCCAACAACAGAGATTATTTTTACTGTTTTACACGCAGGTGGTAAGTTTTCAGACCAAAGCGGATACAAAGTATCCGGTGGTCTTCATGGGGTTGGATCCTCTGTGGTCAACGCCTTATCCCAATTCTTAGAAGTCACCATCTATCGTGACGGTGGTATTTTTAGACAACGCTTTAGCGAAGGTGGTTCGATAATCTCACCGATCGAGCGCATCGGAGATACAAAAAAAACGGGGACTACGGTATGGTTCAAACCTGATCCGAAGATTTTCTCAACCACGATTTTCCAATACGATCTCATTAAAGAGCGCATTCGAGAATCAGCCTTTTTGATCAAAGGTTTAAAGATGAATTTAATCGATCAACGAAAATCTCAAAAGGAGTCTTTTCGTTATGATGAGGGTATTAAAGCCTATATTGACTTTTTAAATACTGGACGCCATTGTCATCATGATACCTTCATGATGGAAGCACCTTTTGTTCTATCTTCTGGCAAGAAAAAGACCATTGAAATTGAAATTGCTTTACAGTTTACGGATAGTTATCAAGAAAACATTTTATCCTTTGTCAACAACGTCAGAACCAAAGATGGCGGAACGCATGAAATAGGGTTTAAATCTGCTCTTACGCGTGCTATCAATGATTATGCGAGAAAATATACCCTACTCAAAGATAAAGATCCTAATTTGGATGGTGCAGATATCCGTGAAGGTCTCACGGCAGTGATCTCTTTACGTATTCCAGAAGATGTCTTGGAATTTGAAGGACAGACCAAAGGAAAACTTGGAACTCCAGAGGCGAGAAATGCGACAGATTTCGTCGTCTATGACAAGATATCGACGTATTTAGAAGAAAATCGTATTATCGCTTCGCAAATTATCAACCGTGCACTCGCTGCACAGCGTGCCAGAGATGCTGCAAGAAAAGCACGTGATGAAGCACGTAATGGAAAATCAAAACAGAAAAAAGAAGTGTTACTATCCGGTAAGTTAACCCCTGCACAGGGAAAAGATAAAAATGTGAATGAACTCTTTTTAGTCGAAGGAGATTCTGCAGGTGGTTCAGCAAAACAAGGACGTAATCGTCGTTTTCAAGCAATTTTACCGCTTCGAGGAAAAGTCATCAATACCGAGAGAACCACGATCGATATTCTTTTAAAAAACGAAGAAATATCGACCATTATCTACACGATTGGTGCGGATTTTGGTGCAGATTTTGATATTAAGAAATGCAACTATAAGAAAGTCATCATCATGACGGATGCCGATACCGATGGTGCGCATATTCAAATCTTATTACTCACCTTTTTCTTCCGCTATATGCGTCCTTTAATTGAAGATGGAAGACTTTATATCGCACAACCTCCTTTATACAAACTCACCAAGAAAAAAGGCAAAAAAGAAGAGATTTTTTATGCCTGGAGTGATGAGGAATTAAAAGCAATGATCGATGATAATCCCTATAGTATTCAGCGTTATAAAGGGCTTGGTGAAATGAACGCGAGCCAACTTTGGGATACGACGATGAATCCTGAATCACGTGCCCTAATTCAAGTGAAAATTGAAGACTTAGGTGCATCAGACAAACGTATATCTGTCCTGATGGGCGATGATGTTTTACCACGTCGTACGTGGATTGAAGATAATGTCGATTTTGAAATCAGTGATGATTTTGATCTGCAGAAAGGGGTGGAATAATGGCGAGTACCATCATTAAACAAGTCAACGAATACGTTGAAAAAGTCATTGAATCCACACTTGAAGATATTGTCTCTGAACGTTTTGCACGCTATTCAAAATATATCATTCAAGATCGTGCACTCCCAGACGCCAGAGATGGGCTAAAACCGGTACAGCGTCGTATTTTATATGCGATGCAACAACTGGGTATGCTTCATAATAAACCCTATAAGAAGTCAGCGAGAATCGCTGGGGAAGTCATGGGGAAATATCACCCTCATGGCGATTCATCGATCTACGAAGCGATGGTCAGACTTTCCCAAGATTTTAAAATGCGCGTGCCTTTGATCGACATGCATGGCAATAATGGTTCGATCGATGGTGACTCCGCAGCTGCAATGCGTTATACAGAAGCTCGATTATCCAAAGCAGCTGAAGCTTTGCTTGCGGATATCGATAAACGTACGGTTCCTTTTGTTCCTAACTTTGATGACGAGGAACTTGAACCCGTGGTTTTACCGGCAAAATTTCCTAATTTACTCGTCAATGGAGCTAAAGGGATTTCCTCTGGTTATGCCACAAACATTCCTCCTCACAACTTAAAAGAAGTGGTGAATGCAACCCTTGCCTATATCGATAACGAGAATATCACCTTAAATGAACTCTCTAAAATAATCCTTGGTCCTGACTTCCCGACAGGTGGTATTGTCCAAGGGCATCAAGGCATACTTTCAGCTCTAGAAACAGGTGCGGGTAAGATTGTCATCCGTGCGAAGAGCATGATTGAAGAAATCAGTAAGTCACAAGATCGTATCGTCATCACCGAGATTCCTTATGAAGTCAATAAAGCGGAACTCGTCAAAGCGATGGATGTTTTAAGAATCGATAAAAAGGTCGAAGATATCTTAGAAATCAGAGATGAATCGGACCAAGAAGGGCTTCGTATTGCGATCGACTTAAGAAAAGGTGCTGATGTTCAACTCATCTTAAACTTACTTTACAAGAGTACAGATTTACAGGTAACCTATAACTACAATATGGTCGCGATTATGAATCATCGTCCTGTATTAGTCGGTGTGATTCCCATTTTAAAGGCATATGTGGACCATCAAAAAGATGTCATTACCAATCGTTCTAATTTTGAACTTACACGTGCCAATAAACGTCAACATATCGTCTTAGGACTTATCAAGATGGTCTCGGTGATTGAAAAAGTGATTGAGATTATCAGAGGTTCCCAAAACAAACAAAACGCGAAAGAAAACATTATGCAAGCGTTTGATTTTTCAGAAGCACAAGCCGAAGCGATTGTGACATTACAGCTCTATCGTTTATCCAATACCGATGTGGTGGCGCTCGAACAGGAATCTTTGAGTTTATCAGAAAGAATTAAAGAACTTGAGCATATTTTATCCTCTGAAGCACAGCTTCGTCGTGTGATTAAAAAAGAACTTTCTGAAATGTCGCAACTTTTAGGTGAGGAGAGAAAATCAGAAATTGAAGCTGAGATCGAAACGATAAAGATCGATCAAAAAGATCTCGTCACGGATGAGAAAGTCATGATTGGTATCACGAAAGATGGCTATATCAAGCGTGCTTCAACACGTTCATATCAAGCATCTCAAAGTATTGGTTTAAAAGAAAATGATGCCTTGATGTTTGAAAAAGAACTGAATACTTTGGATACCCTACTGATCTTTACTAATATAGGAAATTATATCTTCCTTCCCGTCTATAAGATCGATGAACAAAAATGGAAAGATTTGGGGATCTATATCAACAATATTACCCCGATTGAGAAGAATGAACGAATCGTTAAAGTGCTTGCAGTATCTTCGTTTACAACCGATGAAACTGTCTTAATCGCGACTAAGGAAGGGATGATGAAACAAGCTAAGCTTTCAGATTTTGAAGTATCCCGCTATAATAAGTCCTTAAAAGCGATGAAACTTTCCGATTCTGATGAAGTCATTTGTGTCGATGATCAACCTAAGTCCAATATCCTTTCCATCTCTCATAAGGGATATGCTTTACGTTTCAAGACAGAAGAACTTCCCCTTTATGGCCTTCAAGCGGGTGGTGTGAAGTCCATGTCACTTCAAGATGGTGATCATCTTGTGAGTGCACTTTATGTCAAGCCAAATGATGACTTTGTCATGCTCACCAACCGTGGACATATCATCAAAGATGTGGTGGAAGAACTCCCCATCTATAATCGAAATCGCCGTGGTATTTTGATCATCGAACATCAAAAAGCTAATCCACATTTAGCGGTTTCAGCCGCACGACTATCTCGTGCGCAACAAAAAGAAAATGTCGGTGTCCGCATCCTCACAGAAAAAACAGCTGTCATGATGACCGTTCAAGACTTGAAGTATACCGGCAATAAGTTTGGTAAAAAACTCTATGACGATGCAGACCTTGGCAGAGGGTATGCCATTGAACTTTTTGAAGCCAACGAAGAAAAAGAAGAAGCGATTCAAAGAAAAGTGACGAAAAAGCCAAAAGAACAAGTTGAACCCATCGATTTGGTGAAAGAAGAAGTCATAGAAATCAAAGATAAGAAAATTCACCTGAGTAGATTTGATCTATTCGATGAAGATGAATAGGAGAAAATCATGAGATTAACCATCGAAGGTCAAACAATACGCTATGACCAACCTGTGCAGCTCACAGATGTATTACGCGATTTAAAATTAGACAATAAGCTTGCTGCTACTGTCAACGGACGTTTAAGAGAGCTTACCTACATTGAAACCAAAGATGCAGACATTGAATTTTTAGGCTACGAACATTCCGATGCGATCAGGGTCTATGAATCCACCTTACGCTATGTTGTCGCCATGGCGATTTATCGTCTGTTTCCCCATGTCAAAGTCAAGTTTAATTATTCCATTTCACGATCCATTTTAGCGATTCTCGAGCATCATCAAGGACCGATCAATCCATCACTTGTTGAAACCATTAAAGCGGAAGTGATCTCGATTATCAAGAAAGATTTACCCATTGACCGTAAACGTGTATCCGTTGGTGAAGCCGTTAAAGTCTACTCAGAGCGTCAAATGAATGATAAGATTGCCATTTTAGAATATCGTGAAGAAGACTACGTGAACACCTATGAATGTGATGGATACATCAACTATATGTTTGGCTACATGTTACCGTCTACGGGTTATTTAAAGACATTTCATATGTTTTCGTATAGCCCAGGATTTATCATTCAATATCCCAGAGCAGAAGCAGGTGGCATCATCCCAGAGTTTGTCGATGAACCTATCTTTGGACAGGCTTTGAAAGAAGTTGCTAAGTGGGGAAAGATTATTCAAGGGAATACCATTCCTAAAATAAATGAGTATGCCAAAGATGAACGCTCTTCGGTGGATTTTGTCAATATGTGTGAAACCAAGCATTTTCATCAACTCAATGAACTGGGAACCATTATTCAATCCAATATTGAAAGCATTCGCTTAATTGGGATTGCCGGACCTTCATCCTCAGGAAAGACGACATTTTCTAACCGTTTGCGCGTGGAACTCATGTCGCGTGGACTTCGTCCATTGATGATTTCGATTGATGATTACTACTTAGGGAAAGAACATGCGCCTAAAAATGAGGATGGCAGTCCTGATTTAGAACACATTGATGCCCTTGATGTGGCACTTTTTAACCACGATATGCTCGCACTTATTCAAGGTCAAACCGTCACTTTACCTAAATTTAATTTCAAATCCGGTCAAAGAGAACAGGGGAAGACGGTGAGTATCAATGAAGATACTCCGATTATCATTGAAGGCATTCATGCTTTAAACGAGAAGCTTACCAAGAGTATCCCTAAGCATCAAAAATTTAAAATATATATCGCACCTCAAACACAACTCCACATCGATGACCATAACCCAATCAGTATTACTGAACTGAGACTTCTTAGACGAATCGTAAGAGACCAAAAATATCGTGGAACATCGGCGTTAGATACGATGAATATGTGGTCTTCTGTCAGAAGAGGAGAATTCAGATGGATCTATCCTTTCCAAAAAGAAGCGAATTATACATTTAATTCAGAGCTGACCTATGAACTTGCTGTCCTCAAGACACACGCGACAGCACAGCTTTTAGCCATTCCCAAAGATAGTAAACACTATATTACAGCCAACAGACTGCTCAAATTCTTAAAATATTTCAAGACCATCCATGATGATCTTGTTCCATGCAATTCGTTATTACGTGAGTTTATCGGCGGTTCAAGTTTCCACGATTAGGAGATCGATTGATATGAAAGCTTTAAGCAACATGGAGCGTATCCAAATTCATCAAGAAGTCATGATGTTACTTTTATCCCTCTATGAATCCAAAGGAAAGTCATTTTATTATGATGACCTTTTTGAACGCGATCTTCATGCGTTTGAAAAGAAGACAATGGAGCATAATTTAATCGCGATTGCCCATTATTTAAATCTTGAAATGACCGATGCTCGAATTCGTCTATTTTCCAAAAAACCGATGACGCCAAGAACCAAAGATGAACATCTCCTTCAGAACGTGAAAACCGCGTTGAATCAACTTCATCGTCATCCAGAACATTTTGAACTTTTAGTGAATGAAGTGGGAAATTTGCTCAAACTTTTAAGTAAAAATGCCGATCCCATCCTTTTTAACACCTACGATAAAGATGAAGAAGGCATGCTTAAACAAAAGAAGGTTTCCAAAAAGGATGATTTAGAGAAATTGATGCAGTTATATGAACGTCATGTCAAATCGAAGAAATTCGAATTGACCCAACTGATCGTCAATTTCTATATCGATTTTTTGAACATGAATATCGTGTCTAAACATCAGGAACTCGTCGCTTTAGTCTTGCTTTATGGACTGATTGCTAAAGACTTCTCCGTCTTTAAATACGTCTCATTCTTCAAGTATTTCTTAAAAGAAAAAGAAGGATGGCATAGTGGTGTCATCACAGCCTCCTATTACTGGGCATCAGGTTATGCCCAAACGGATATGCTATCAAGAATTTTACTTAATCTCTTGATTAAGGCGTACGAAGAAGTCGATGATATGGCCCATGAGTATGTCTTTGAAAAAGAACTCAATAAATCGAATAACATTGAAAATAGCATTTTAAAACTCGATGAGATCTTCTCAAAAGAAGACTTGAGAAAGCGTCATCCCAATGTCAGTGATGCCACGATTGATCGAACATTAAAGCGTTTGAAAGACGAAGATAAGATTAGACCTTTAGGAAAAGGTCGCAGTTCTAAATGGCAACGCATTGTTCAAGGAAATCGCAAGTTTGGTGTTGAACAATTATCCTTATTTAACGATTGAGGGCATGAGCCCTTTTTTGTTAAATTTAAGCATTTTCTAAATAAATACTCATCCTATATGCTATGATTAGGGTGAGTGGAGGACACTATGGACATTAAAAAAATCAAACAACTTAGAGAAGAAACAGGTTTAGGCATGCTCGAGGTGAAAGATGCTTTAGAAAAAGCGAAAGATGATCTTGACCAAGCACGACAATTCCTAAAAGAACTCAATCAAAAACAAGCTCCCTCAGTGCGTGTTGCCTCCAAAGGGATGACGCATCTTGTGATTTTAAATGATCAAGCCATACTCTTTGAAGTGAATGCTGAAACCGATTTTGTAGTTAAAAATCCTGCTTTTGTGGAGATGGTTCATCGGATTGGGCAAGCATTGATTCAAAGCCAAGCGATTACAGTCAAAGATGCACTTCATGTCTCAATCGATGGAAAACGTATCGAAGATATCATTGCTCTTACCGGAATCGTCGTCAAAGAAAACATCTATTTGCGTCGTTTTCATCGCATTCGTAAACAATTTTCACAAGGCTTTGGCTCTTATATCCATCAAGCAGGAAAACTCTCCATTTTGGTTATTTTAGCTAACCCCAATCCAGAATTAGGTAAAGATCTAGCTATGCATATCGCATCCCATGCACCGACATACTTATCCTTAGCATCACTAGATCCAGAGACAATAGCGTATGAACGTTTTATGTATGAAAAACAACAAGGACCACAAAGTGATGTATCCTTTCATCATCATTTAGCAAGCTTATGCCTTTATCAACAACCCTTTATTAAAAATCCTGATCTTTTCGTAAGTGAACTCGTCAAAGACAACCCTGTGATCGATTTCTATCGTTTTGAACTCGGTCAAGGGATTGAAAATAAACTGAATTGTCGTTTAGATATTCCCTGTGATGGATCAAAAATCTCTGTCACACCAATCTATGGAAAGGAGTGAAATAAGATGAAATTGAAGAAAAACGTGGGTAAAGTTGACCAAATCGTACGTTATGTGCTCGCTTTAGTTTTGGTTGTGCTTGCGATTGTCTTACCCTTATGGTGGTTAGTCATCCCTGCAGCTGTCTTAGTCTTTACCGCAATCTTTAGTTTTTGTGGGCTCTATACACTTTTTGGCCTCAACACCTGCAAGATTGAAGAAGAAAAAAAATAATCAAGCTCCGGCTTGATTTTTTTGTTATAATAGAGTTAAATATGATCCTTAGGGGGGAACCTATGATTCATTCATCTGAATATCGTCTTGCGCGATATGGAATGATTGCTCTAGCAATACTTTATATTCTTTTGTTTTTAATGAGTATTTTGATCAGGAATCCATTTTTTCAATTTCCAGGATATTTGCTCTCATCTGTAGCGATGATCATTTTCTTAATATTGATCATCTTCGTTCATCCACTCAATCGTCGCTTGATGATTATTCCATATGTTTTAAGTCAAATTGGCGTGATTATCTATTCCTATGAACCGACGCGTTTTATACTCAATGCACAGATAAACACTCCTATGTCTTGGATCGGTTTTGGATTTCATCTCATTTCGATCGCATTAGGACTATTAGCCATGATTTTACCATTGTTCATTTTTCTTAGAAAAGATATCTACCAAAAACCTTTTATCATACTCGCAATTTCAGCTTTTATTTTTCAAATGATGTCACGCATGTGGTATGGCGTATTTCTTTTAACCAATATAGAGTGGATCTTATTTTATGTGAATTCGATTCGCTTCATATTGTCTTTCATTCCCTTTGTCTCGATTATTCTTTATGCGATCGATGCTAAAAAGATCCATCAAGTTCTTAATCCAACCGATCACTTAAAGGAAGACTCAGATGATGATGAACTCTTCGGTTGGTTGACACTTGGCATTTATACCATTTATCTTGCTGTAACAAAACCCTATAAAAAATAAAGCAGACGACGTCTGCTTTTTTGTTCATTTTTTGGTGACAAACATACCATCACGTAAGATTTTCATGACTTGATCGGTGATGAAATCCAAATCTTTTTCCGTGAGGGTTTCTCTAAAGAGCACTTGTAAACCGACGAAATTTGAAATTCCCATGAGAACATAAGAAAGTGTTTCTAAATCGAGATCATTTCTTACCTCACCTTTATTCACGGCAGAAGATAATTGTCTTACATAATCATGGCTAAAGGTGACATAATATTCTCTAAAAAGTTCTTTATCGGCAAACATGGATTCCCAAATGATTCGATAGGCAAGAGGATCCTTCCAGGCAAACTTAAGAAACGCCTTTATTCCTAAACGTTCTTTTTCTTCTCTAGTTTCAGCCCCTTTGATGCCTTCAGAGATCGCACGGCGGATAAAATGACGGTATTGGGTGAGTAAATACGAATAAAGGGCAAATTTATCGTCAAAATAGATATAGAACGTACCCGTAGCTATACCTGCTTTTTCGATAATTTCATTGATCGATGTCGCTTGATAACCATTTTTGGAGAAAAGCTTACGCGCGGTTTCGATAATATGTTCAAATGTTTTTTGGCCATCTTTTCGTTTGGGAAGTCGATAGTTCGTTGGATTCATGAGGTATCACCTATCTATAAGTGTATACGAAAAGATTAAAAAAGACAACCATCAATATTTTTGTATCAAATCTCGATCCCTACTTGACGAATCATAAAAAATGATTTAAGATATAGTTAATGTGAATATTTATTCATATTGAGGTTCTTTGGATGTGGAAGAGTCATAATCCCTTTTGATGGTGACATCGAAGATCCCTTTCATTTTTTTCATATTTAACTCCCAAACCTAGTGAAATGCAGCTAGCTGCAAGTAAAGAAGGATGACTCTTCCCATCCTTTTTTATTTCAAACGATGACAGCGCAGTGACTCAAGTCATACTTTTGATTCAAACCTAATTGACAAAGCGCTTTCTTAGTGATATAATATCATCGTAACATGAATAAGTATTCATATTTATGACATCGGATTACATTATATAAAATAACGTAACAAAGCCATTAACTTTGTTTTTATATAATGTGATATGTTTTTTATGTAAATAATGAAAACGCTTTAGTTGAAGGAGAACAAAAGAATGAACAAGGTTTATATGATCGGTGCAAAGCGAAGCGCCATCGGCTCATTTATGGGAACACTTGCCCCATTGCATCCTGCAGAGTTTGGTTCGCAGGTACTTAAGAATTTGCTTAAAGAAAAAAATATACATGTCAATGACATCGATGAAGTATTAGTAGGTAATATCTTACCTGCTGGACTCAAACAAGGTCTTGCCAGACAAATCTCCATATTATCCGGGATTCCAGCAAGCATTCCAGCCTATGGTGTCAATATGGTCTGTGGTTCTGGGATGAAGACCGTGATGAATGGCTATACCAATATTGCCTTAGGTTTGCATCAATTGGTTGTTGCAGGTGGTGCTGAGTCGATGACAAATGCACCTTATTTAGTCCCTGCTCAAGTAAGAACTGGGCTAAAGATGGGTGAACAACCGATGCGTGATCATATGCTCTATGATGCATTAACCGATGCGTTTGAAGGATATCACATGGGAATTACAGCGGAACATATCGTTGAAAAATATCAAATATCTCGAGAAGATCAAGATCGTTTTGCCTGGGAATCACAAAAGAAAGCCATGGTTGCACAAGATCAAGGACGTTTTAAAGATGAGATCGTTCCTGTGATTATTCCTAATCGTAAGGGAGATATCGTGTTTGAAAATGATGAATTTATCAACCGTACGACTTCTTACGAAAAACTATCTCAACTTCGTCCTGCATTCAAAAAAGATGGTAGTGTCACTGCGGGAAGTTCTTCAGGGATTAATGATGGCGCTAGCTTCATCCTTTTAGCGAGTGAAGCCTATGTTAAAGAACACGAACTCACCCCTTTGTTTGAAGTGATTGGTATCGGTCAAGGCGGTGTAGACCCATCGGTGATGGGACTTGGACCCACCCCTGCGATTAAACAAGCATTAAAGCATGCCAATCTATCAATTAATGATATCGATATCTTTGAACTCAATGAAGCTTTTGCTGCACAATCGCTTGGTGTGATTAAAGAACTGACCGATGCTTTCGGTATTACGAAAGAAGAGATTTTATCGAAGACAAACTTAAACGGTGGTGCCATTGCTTTAGGACATCCCGTTGGCGCATCAGGCAATAGAATCTTAGTTACCTTAATTCATGAAATGTTAAAACAACCCAGCTTCACCTATGGCTTAGCAAGTCTTTGTATTGGTGGCGGTATGGGAACTGCGGTTATATTAAAGAAAGTTTAAAGGAGAAAAATCATGAAACGTTTAGAAAATAGAGTTGCTGTCATCACTGGTGGCGCACGCGGTTTAGGTCAAGCAATGGCAGAAGCATTCGCCAAGGAAGGTGCAACCGTGGTTGCTGCTGATATGGGAGAAGCTGCTTATCAATGTGAGAATGTTCATTTTTATAAGCTTAATGTCACCGATGTTGAAGGTGTGCAAACCTTCTTCAATGATGTTCTAGCGAAATTTGGCAAAATCGACATCTTAGTCAACAATGCAGGGATCACTCGTGATGCCATGACACGTAAAATGACTGATGAACAATGGAATTTAGTCATCGATGTCAATTTAAAAGGTGTCTTTAACATGACACGTTTGATCGGTCCACACATGGAAGTTAACGGTTATGGTTCAATTATCAATATATCTTCTGTCGTAGGAGTCTTTGGAAATATCGGACAAGCTAATTATGCTGCAACTAAAGCAGGTGTCATTGGATTAACCATGACATGGGCCAAAGAATTTGCACGTAAAGGTGCGAATGTCAGAGTCAATGCTATCGCGCCAGGTTATATCATGACAGATATTTTAAAAACTGTGCCACAAGAGTTACTTGATGGCTTTGCTAAGCAAACCATGCTCGGCCGTCTCGGTCAACCTCATGAAATTGCAAATGCAGCTTTATTCTTAGCATCAGAAGAATCATCCTATGTGACAGGGCAAACCTTAAACGTCAATGGCGGCATGCGCTTATAAAGCTCTTATGTTGAAAAGAAAGTAGGTGTTCCTTGTGAACAAAGTGAATGTAGGCATCGTTGGAACAGGGATTTATCTTCCTCAAGGACGAATGACTGCACGGGAGATTTCAGAAGCCACGCTTGGCCTCTGGAGCGAACAAGCAGTGATCGATAAACTAGGGATACGCGAAAAAACCATTCCCTTAGTGCTCCCGCAAGATGGAACTCAAGAGATGGGTGCACTTGCAGCCATCGATGCGATAAAAAATACTGGGATTGATCCTAAAGATATCGATGTGATCTTGAGTGTCACTGAAGAATGGAAAGAGTACCCCTTAACCACATCTGCACTCTATATTCAAGACCGAATCGGTGCGATCAATGCTTGGGGAATCGATGTCCAAAATCGTTGCTGTACCACGGTTTCTGCTTTAAAAATGGCCAAAGATATGCTGATCGCTGATGATGACATCCATCTCATTATGATTGTCGGGGGATATCGTAATGGTGATTTCGTTGATTTTACTGATAAAGATATGTCGATGATGTATAACCTAGGAGCGGGTGGTGGTGCCATGATTCTTAAAAAGAATTATGGAAAAAACTTACTGCTCGGTTCACATGTCATCGCCGATGGTTCACTTTCTAGAACAGCGGGTGTAGAAATCGGTGGATTATGTAATCCCATCACACTTGCTAATGCCGATGAAGCGAAAAAATCACTGCGACTCATGGATCCTATCAAAATGAAAAACCGTTTAAATGAAGTCTCGATGCCCAATTGGTACAAATGTATCGATGAAGCATTGCGTAAGTCTAATATGACACGCAGTGATATCGGGTATTTGGATATTCTTCATATTAAACGAAGTGGTCATGAGGCGATGCTTGAAGAATTAAATTTAAACAAAGAACAATCCATTTACTTAGAAGATTACGGTCACATTGGACAAATCGATCAAATACTCTCGTTGCACCTCGCCTTAAAGTCCGGTCAGGTCAAAGAGGGTACCGTCGTATGTATGCTTGCTGCTGGCATTGGTTATGTCTGGGCAGCGAACATCGTCCAATGGGGCTAAATAGATAATAGAGTGAGGACCCTTTATGCCTAAAGTCATTACTGCTGAACAAGCCGTTCAACTAGTCAAATCCAACGATCATATCGTGGTCGGTATGACAGCTGCAGAACCTCAAAATTTTATGAGGATTTTACATACTGTTGCCGATCAAGTCAATAATGTCGTCGTATCCAACTGCTTACCGATCTTGGAAGCCGAATTTTTTACCAATCCTAAATATATCGATTCGTTTAAGGTCGCTGGATGGTTTTACACCAACACGTTACGAAAATATCATAAAAATGGCAACATTTCGTTTATCCCCAATCATCTTCATTTAGCAGGGAAAAAGCGATTCGAACATATGCCGCCCGATATCTTCATCACAGCAGCATCAGAGCCTGATGAACATGGTTATATCTCATTATCGATTCAAAATGTCTATGAACGCGATGCTGTCGATGTTGCAAGACTCGTGATTGTTGAAACGAATCCAAACTTCCCTAGAACCTATGGAGACAATCAGATCCATATCAGTCAAGTGGATTATATCATTCATGCAAATTATCCAGTTCCTACGATTAGCAATCCAGAACCCAATGAAAAAGATATGAAGATTGGCGAAGAGATTGCTAAACACATTCCTGATGGTGCAACCATCCAACTGGGGATCGGTGGTATCCCGAATGCTGTATCATACTTTTTGAAAGATAAAAAGGATTTAGGTATTCATACGGAAATGTTCACCAATGGGATGATGGATCTCATCAAACATGGTGTGGTTACGGGAAAAAAGAAAAATTTCATGCCAGAAAAACATGTCTGTGCTTTCGCGTTTGGTTCCAAAGATTTGTACGATTTTCTCCATGAAAATAAAGATGTTTATTTCATGAGAGGTATCGAAGCCAATGATCCACATGTGATTGGCAATAATGACCATCAAGTTTCAATCAATACAACCATTGAAATCGATTTGACAGGTCAGGTATGTAGTGAATCGATCGGACATGTCCAATTCTCTGGTACAGGTGGTCAAGCAGATACCGCGATTGGTGCACAGAATGCGAAATATGGAAAATCATTTATTGCACTTTATTCCACAGCGATGGTTAGAAATCCACAAACAGGTGAAAAGGAAGAAATTTCAAAGATTGTTCCAACCCTTAAACCTGGTGCAGCGGTGACTCTATCCAGAAGCGATGTGGATTACGTCGTTACAGAACATGGTTGTGTGTGTTTAAGAGGAACGACGATTGAAGAAAGAGTGAAGTTACTGATTTCAATCGCACATCCTAAATTTAGGGATGAACTCTATAGAGAAGCTAAAAAATTGGAGTGGATCTTTTAATGCCCATCTTAAATTTTAAAGGAAGAAACATCTATTACCATGTTCAAGGAAGCGGTAATCCAATCCTGCTTTTAAATGGAATTATGATGTCAACAAAGTCATGGGAACCCTTCATGACGACATTATCTCAAAATAATCAACTGATTCGTATCGACTTTTTTGATCAAGGACAATCTGATCGATTGAATAATAGTGTTTATACACAACAAATTCAAGTCGATGTCTTAGTTGAACTCATGAGAGAACTTAAATTGCACAAAATTAACGTCGTCGGTATTTCCTATGGAGGCGAAGTGGCTGTTTTGTTTGCATGCCAGTATCCAGAGTTAGTCCAACGGTTGGTGTTATTTAATACGACACCTTATACCTCTCCTTGGTTATTAGAAATAGGTAAATCTTGGAAGAGTATCGCGAAGACTAGAAATGGTGAAAGTTATTATCAAGCAACCATTCCTGTCATCTATAGTCCAAAATTCTTTACCTCAAAACTTGAGTGGATGAAAAAACGAGAATCCTATCTCATTCCCATCTTCTCCAATCCTGAGTTTCTCGATGCGATGGACCGTTTGATCACATCGGCTGAGTCTTATGATGCAAGAGACATCCTTAAGTCCATCCAAGCTCAAACCTTAATTGTGTCAGGAGATGAAGATTTTCTTACCCCACTGGCTGACCAAAAAACCTTGCACAGCATGATTAAAAACGCTTATCATGTTATTTTGCCAGGTGTTGGACATGCCTCGATGTATGAAGTCCCTCATTTATTTACGACCTTGGTGTTAGGGTTCATTAACACGAAAGATGAACAATATCAAATTTAAAATCGCTTTTGATAAAAAGACAGGGGTGTATTCATGAATTTTATCAATGACTTTCAAAGTGTATTATTTAGCGCACTCATCGGTTTCTCCTTTTTATCTTTAGCTACGTTTGGGATTGTCCTGATCTTTAAGACCAGTTCGACCACAAACTTTGCCCAAGGATCTTTAGGGATTTTAGGCGCGTACACGACAAGTTATTTAATTGATAAACAAGGTGTAGTCGATTTAACAGGTCTTCCCAGTGTCACGATCACGAGCCCATATCAATTACTTTTACCGATGTTGGGTGGGATTGCTGTTTCCTTTATCGCTGGTTTACTGATCGATACGGTGATCTTTCGTAGAGCGAAGTATACCAATGCGGCAACCAAACAGATTATTACGATGGGTTTAGTGATTATAATCACAGGTATGATTCCTATTGTATTTGGTGGAACAATCACACGTGTTAGCTTCCCGTTTTCAAGAGAAAGTACCACGATTTTAGGTTTACCTATGCCGATTCACCAGTTGGTAACATTAATCATTTCCTTCATTCTCATCATCTCCATCTTTATCCTTTTGAAATATACAAAATGGGGATTAGGTGTCCGTTCAGTG